>JAEYVW010000095.1 GCA_023429365.1 Bacteroidota bacterium | reverse complement strand
CAGCCCGCAAGAATCCAAATATTGTTGCGCTTACAGCTGACCTTGCCGGTTCCTTAAAGCTCAACCAGTTCATCAAGGAATTCCCGGAACGCTTTATTCAATGTGGTATCGCTGAAGCCAATATGATTGGCATCGGGGCGGGCCTCACCATCGGCGGAAAAATTCCTTATACCACCACATTTGCCAACTTTTCTACCGGGCGTGTTTATGACCAGATCCGGCAGTCGGTAGCCTACAGCAGTAAAAATGTAAAGATCTGTGCCTCTCATGCCGGACTCACGCTAGGAGAAGACGGCGCTACTCACCAGATACTCGAGGATATTGGACTGATGAAGATGCTACCCGGCATGACCGTGATCGTACCCTGCGATTATGCGCAGACAAAAGCCGCGACCATGGCCATTGCCGATTACCAGGGGCCAGTGTATTTGCGTTTTGGCCGTCCCGTTTGGCCTATTTTCACGAAAGAGGAAGATTTCCAGATCGGTAAAGCCCAGGTTTTTTCAGAAGGCACCGATGTAAGCATATTTGCCTGCGGCCATATGGTATGGAATGCCATACAGGCCGGCGCGATCCTGCAGGAAAAAGGGATCAGTGTAGAATTGATAAATATTCATACGATCAAACCGCTGGATGAAGCTGCCGTGATCAATTCAATCCGCAAAACAAAATGCGCGGTAACGGTGGAAGAACATAATATAATTGGTGGCCTCGGTGACGCCATTGCACAGTGCGCTGTAAAAAACCTGCCCATACCCATCGAGTACGTAGGCACAAAAGATACATTTGGCGAAAGTGGCAAACCTACCGACCTGCTGAAAAAATATGGGCTGGATGTACCGGATATTGTGAATGCAGCAGAAAAAGTAATACAGCGTAAAGGGTGAGATATACACCATTCAAAAAAATTATTTTTCTGACGGAGAATAAGGGATAACAGGCTTTCAGAATGGAATAAACTTGATTTTGTCTTTGCTTATAGAGGGGAATAATTGTTTTCTTCACCCCGTTCCGAAAACGAATAATTTATATATTTTAACTTCGGAGTGCTAATAACTATGCAAGACAAAAAGGTGGATGCATACATTGAAAAGCAAGGATCTCCTCAAAAAGGAATTTGTAAAAGATTGAGGAAGATTATTTTCAAAACATTTCCAGGTATCAAGGAAGATATGAAATGGGGTGTTCCCTCTTATGCTGATGGAAAGTATTATTTCGTTTCTCTTAAAACTCATGTTAATTTAGGATTTTCAATAAAAGGTATGTCAGGGGATAAAATAGCTTTATTCCAGGGACGCGGGAAAACCATGAGAGTTATTGAAATAAAATCTGAAAAAGATATTGATGAGAAAAAAATCATCGAACTTTTAAAATTAGTTGAGGAGAAATAATATGCTTGAAAACAAATAAACTCCCTGCCGGATTTACGTGTTGTCAGGGCACTGGAGACCATAGTCAGGAACGCGGAAAGCCTGATATTATCTCTTTCCGCTTAACTATGCAAGGTTAATGAACCGAAAAATGAAGACAATCCTCTACTTTTGAACTGACTGGAAATGGTGAAGCTTACATTACCAATTCCAATTACTAATTACCAATTCCTAATAAATGTCATTAACCTCCCTCTCCGATACAGAGCTACTGGTACAGTTTCGTGAAGCCGCCACGAAGGAAAAGGCGTATACGGCTATTGTAAAAAAGTACCAGGAGAAGTTGTACTGGCATATCCGCCGGATGGTTGTAGATCATGATGACGCCAATGATGTATTGCAAAATGTTTTTATACGTGTGTGGAAGGGACTGGAAAATTTTCGTGAAGACAGCCAGCTTTATACCTGGCTATACCGCGTGGCCACAAATGAATGCCTCACATTCCTTGAACAACAGAAAAAACGCAGCCTGGTCAGCCTGGGTGAGGATGAATCGGGTCTCAGCAATAAGATCAAAGCAGATGAAAACTTCGATGCCAATAAGTTAGAATGGAAATTGCAGCTTGGCATCCAACAACTTCCTGAAAAACAAAGAATTGTATTTCAACTACGGTATTATGATGAAATGCCCTACGAAGAAATGAGTAAAGTGCTGGAAACCAGCGAGGGAGCTTTAAAAGCCAGCTATCACCACGCCGTGAAAAAAATCGAAGAATATATTAAAAATCATTAAACCCGCAAGCTAATAAAACGTCTGACTACTGGCATGACGCAAAGGGAAGACATATTAAAAGAATTAAGTGAATTGCAAAGCAGTATCGGGGCTGCCGGCCATCCCGGCTACAAGGTTCCCGGGGGCTATTTTGAAGGATTTGCTGCTGATATGCTGAAGAGGATCAAGGCCATGGAAGCTGCAACTCCCGGGGAAGAACTGGAAACATTGTCACCGTTATTGAACAGCCTCCCTAAAAAAACACCCTATACTGTTCCTGGTGATTATTTCACCAGCCTCTCTGAAAATTTGATTAAGGTGGGTGCTGTGGAAAGTGATACAACCGGCCAGGAACCAATTTCATCTGTCCTAATCGGTTTAAACCATAAAACGACTTATACCGTTCCTGCAGGATACTTTGAAGATTTACCCGCACGTATTCTTCAAGGTGTAAAGCATAGCGACAGAGAAGCGAAAGTTGTGTCTATCAACAACAGTCGTAAATGGCTTAGGTATGCTGC
>JAEYVW010000100.1 GCA_023429365.1 Bacteroidota bacterium | reverse complement strand
AACCGCAGCATTACCTGGACCTGGGAAGTAAAAAATCCGATCAATAACTATAATATCGTACCGTATATTGGCAAGTATGTCAACTGGGACGAAAAGTATAAAGGAGTCAAAGGTAATCTCGACTGCAGTTTTTGGGTAATGGACTATAACCTCGACAAAGCCAAGCGACATTTTGGTCGCGATACTAAACCCATGCTCCATTGCTTTGAAGACTGGTTTGGCCCCTATCCTTTTTATAGCGACGGTTTTAAATTGGTGGAGACGCCACACCTGGGAATGGAACATCAAAGCGGGATCGCATATGGCAACCAGTATTTGAACGGCTACCTGGGAACTGACCTTTCCTCAACCGGCTGGGGTACCAAATTTGATTTCATTATCATTCACGAGAGCGGACACGAATGGTTTGGCAATAATATCACTGCAAAGGATATCGCCGATATGTGGGTACATGAAGGCTTTACCAATTATTCAGAAGTATTGTTCGTAGAATGCCAGTTCGGTCGTAAAGCCGCTGATGAATACTGCCAGGGGCTTCGGGCTGGCATCAACAATGATTCGCCAGTAATTGGAACTTATGGTGTAAACCGCGAGGGTAGCGGCGATATGTACCCCAAAGGCGCTAACCTGATTCATACGATCCGACAGGTGATCAATAACGATATTGTATTTAAATCCATACTTCGCGGCCTCAACAGGGATTTTTATCATCAAACAATCAGTTCCAAAGACCTTGAAAATTATATCATACGCAAATCGGGTAAAGACCTGTCGGGAATCTTTGACCAGTACCTGCGGGATACCCGGATACCGGAGCTTCAATACAAAATAACTGGAGGCAAATCCATTAGTTTCCGTTGGAGCAATTGCATACCAGGATTCAATATGCCGATAAAGGTTTCGCTGGGAGAAAGACAACACTGGCTAAAACCAACAACCGAATGGCAAACCATTCGATTAGCTGACTGGTACGATGGCAGGAGTTTTTATCCTGATAAGAATTACTATATCACAGTAAAAAATGTCGATGAGTGATCATTCCTGCCCGGAATAAATTTTTAGAATGTTAGTAAAGTTTTGACCATCGCGCCTTCTATGGCTTTTACTCTCACAAGGGCTTTTCTCTATTTTCGTAACGCCTGTGTGTAATTTTTTTCACCGGTGTCCATGGATGCCGGAACTCCCGTTCCGGCCAGCAAGAACGGAACGGAGTTCCGTTTTACCAGCTATCCGGACCATTCGCTTAACCCTTAGCGTAAAAACGGCTTAATCCGCACTTATCACGATGTCATTTCCTGGGGCCGGCGTTTCCCCGGGCAGCAGTAAGCAGTATTAGAAAATGTTGACATTGAAAATTTCAATTTTCAACCCTCAATCAATTTTCTCATCACCCCCAGCACTTATCTTTACGACATGAGCAGTATCAGGAGGCAAAGCATTATTTCTTCGATCGTCATTTATATCGGCTTTGCCATTGGACTGCTGAATACCTATTTCTTTACAAAAGAAGGGTTATTTACGGCTTCTGACTACGGGCTTATCAGCATTTTTATGCCGATCGCGTTGTTGATGATGGCATTCTCCAACCTCGCGATGCCATCATACATATTTAAATTCTATCCGTACTATAACGACAACCTTCCTCCCCGCAAAAATGATATGCTTACCTGGGCCCTGCTGGTTGGACTGGTCGGATTCTTATTGGTGATGCTGGCAGGCTGGTTCTTTAAAGACCTGGTGATCCGGAAATACAGTGCCAACTCACCTCAATTGGTGACTTACTATTACTGGGTATTCCCGATGGGACTTGGTCTGAGTTTCCTTTCAATAATGGAAGCTTATACATGGGGACTTGGGAAACCCGTGCTGGCCAATTTTGCAAGAGAAGTGTTGTGGCGGTTACTGACCACCGTGCTGATCGTTCTTTTTATCATGAACGTGATTGAGGACTTCAGTCTTTTTATCAAGTTGTATTCCTTTGGCTACCCGGTGGTGGTGGTGTTCCTGTTGGGATACCTGTTTTTTACTAATAAGATACATTTCACATTCAAGGTCAGTAAAGTAACAAGACGATATTTAAAAAAGATCATCACACTTTGCGCGTTCGTTTATTCCGGGGTAATAATTTTTACTCTATCAAGGGCTTTTGATACGATCGTTATTGCTTCGGTATTGCCCAATGGCATTGATAAGGCGGGGATCTTTGGCATTGCCACACTGATGACCAGTGTGATCCAGGCACCGCAACGAAGCCTGATCGCAGTATCGATCCCGCATCTTTCGAAAGCCTGGAAAGACAAAAACCGTGACTTGCTTCAAAAGATCTATCAACGTTCTTCGATCAACCTGTTGATCTTCTCCTGTGGGATCTTTATATTGATAGCCCTCAATTATAAAGAGGCCATCACCACGTTTGGGTTGAAAGAAATTTACCTGCTCGGTTTTCCTGCGTTTATATTTCTCGGTTTGAGCATGGTCATCGACCTGGGTACTGGTGTAAACGCGCAGATCATCGCCACCTCTACGGCCTGGAGATTTGA
>JAEYVW010000099.1 GCA_023429365.1 Bacteroidota bacterium | reverse complement strand
CATCAACCCAGGTCTCACCAATAGCTACACCAAGATCATCCCGCAGCGATCCTTCATCGTCTTCAATCAAGCCATAGTCTCTCACAGGAGGTGAAGGTGTCATCGTTGTATTAAGCAGTTCGTCGATGGCCGCATCGGGTGTTAATCCGAGAAAGTAATCACAATCGGATTTTTTTGCGCCAAACATTGTGCGCTTCAACAAATGTGTTACTTCATTAAGGCCCCAGGGTCCTGCATAAGGTTCCAGGCCTGAAAAGAAAGAACGCGTGTTACCGGTTTTTCCGACACTGGCTGCCCTTCTGCCGCGGGCCATTTTAAAAAAATCTCTTCTGTCCATAAGGTCTTTTTTGTTCAATCCGGTTTATCTGATGAGTGTGAACGTGCCTTTTTGCTGGTGCAGTTTATTTTGCATATCCTTATAGTCGATCATGTAAATAAAAACACCGGATGGTTGTAACTGTCCCCTGAACCTCCCATCCCAGCGTTGTTGCATAGCCGAACTCTTGAAAACCACTTCACCATTACGGTTAAATATTTTCAACGTGTATTGATCCGGTACTTTCCCGAGCGGACCAAAAAAGTCATTGAGTCCATCGCCATTGGGAGTGAATGCAGTCGGTGTCATAACCACTGCGTCATTGAGCACCACGACGGTAAACTCACCCGTCACCTGGCAGCCTTCCGGTAGTTGGTTGATGGCAGTAAAGACGGTGGTGGTGCTAGGGTTTGCTAAGGGATCAGGGCAGTTATAGCAACTCAGGGATGCATGTTCTTCCCAGGTAATATTGCCGTTTGCATTTGTAACCAGCCTGGTGCTTTGCCCTGCAAAAATGGTGTCCCTGTTTCTTATATTTTCAAAAGGATTGTTGATCGCGACTGGCTGGTAATTCACCACCACCGAATCATAACCGCAGGCATCGTATAATGTATCGCTGTAGGGAATAAATCCATTCACGCTACATACAGCAGTATCCAGGGTTGCCAGCTCGGGTATTTTCAGTTTTATGATTGCAAAATCGGTTTCTCCATGCAGGTTGCTAAAATCACCGTCGCCCGAACCTGAGTCACCGGCAAAATAATATTCATTCAAAACGGGATCGTGGATCATATAGCGGAGATGGTCGCTGCCACTGCCGCCCCAGGTTGTTTTCCATTCAAGCGTTCCATCTGCTGCCATCTTCACGGTCCAGAAATCACCTTCGCCCCTTGCATCATTCACGTCACCGTCTTCGGAGTAAGCGATACCGCCAATGATATAGCCGCCGTCTTCGTCGGTAATCACATTATTCGCGAACTCGGCCTCCGTTCCTCCCAATACTTTTTGCCAGTTTAAATCACCCTGCTGGCTTAGATTGATCACCCAATAGTCCTGGCTGCCTTTTGCGCCACTCACATCACCGTCATTTGAGGTAGTATAGCCCGCCAGTGTCAGGCTGCCATCCAGTCCGCGGGTCATGGAGTAGATCACATCATTTTGCGAGCCACCATAAATCTTACTGAAGATTTTATAGCCATTAGCATCAAGTGCGAGTAACCATGCATCATAGTTTTTCTGGCTGGGAGGAATATCGCCGTCAACAGAGTTGGTAAAACCAGCGAGGAAGATCCTGCCGTCGATGATCTCGATATCAAACAATTCTTCATTTTTGCTGCCCCCAAAACATTTGCTCCACAGCAGTGAACCATTCGCCGATACTTTCATCAGCACACCATCGGTATATCCACCCGTACCGTGATTGCCGGTGATCTGACCGTCGTTTGAAGAAGATGATGCGGCGATCAGGTACCCGCCATCTCCGGCAGGTACAATAGTATTTCCGATATCAAGACCGTTACCGCCATAGCGTCGCTGCCATTCGAGATTGCCTGCGGTTGAGAGTTTAAGCAACCATATATCCTTTGTTCCACCAAAGCCGGCAACGACACCGCCATTTGTTGAATTTGTTTCACCTAAAATAAGGTAACCACCATCATCCGTTGGCAAAATATCCCTTGCACTTTCATACCCGGTGCCGCCAAATGAACGCTCCCACTGGAGGACACCACAGCGATCCAGTTTGATCACCCACAGATCCCAGTATTCACGTGGAGTATGCGGGTTGATATCACCGTCTTTTGAATCTGTGTATCCACCGGCAATCGTGCCGCCGTCGGCTGTAAATTTTATAACAAAGGGAACATCCACTGCAGATCCGCCGTATTGTTGCGCCCACTGAACGGGGGGAATGGTGGGTTGTGCATTGGCGTAAACGCCAAACAGCAGTGCAATACACGCAAGGAATAAGGAAGGGTGATTGATTCTCACAGGCTGTTGGTATTTCGATAGATACTGGAAATTCAATCAACCGAGAGGCAAGTATTATGCTAAACTTTTACTTGTACATACCTGTTTTCCCTAGATTTAAATGAATTTTTACGTAGGGGATTCCCGCAATGTTTTTTTTATACTCTTCCGGCAGGTAGCACCACGCGCTGGAAATACAAGCATGCTTGTTGCAGTCCGCATTCCCTGCATTTTGGATTACGTGCAACGCAGATATACCGGCCATGAAGAATAAGCCAGTGATGTGCTTTATGGATCAGCTCAACCGGAAGGTTGCGGGTCAGTTCTTTTTCAACTGCCAGTGGGGTAGAAGCTGTTTGAGGAACGAGTCCAATTCGCCTGCTCACCCTGAACACATGGGTGTCGACAGCCATATTGGGTTGCTGATCGATGACCGAGGTGATCACATTGGCAGTTTTTCTTCCCACGCCGGGAAGTTTAATGAGTTGTTCGACCGTCATGGGTATCCGACCACCAAATTCATCTTCTACCATTTTTGCCATGCCGATCAAATGCCTGGTTTTGTTATTGGGATAGGAAATGCTTTTAATCAAGGGAAATAATTCCTCGAAACTGGTTTTGCTGAGTGCGGTAGTGTCGGGATATTTTTCAAATATGGCCGGTGTGGTAAGATTTACTCTTTTATCTGTACACTGGGCAGATAATATTACAGCAACCAGTAGCTGGTATGGATTATCATAGATCAGTTCAGTTTCCGCTTCGGGAACATTTTTTTCGAAGTAGTCAATTACGAATTCGTAGCGTTGCTTGCGGGTCATATTGAGGCCGGGAAGTCTTTAAGTCTTAGAAGGTTTTTTTGCCGGTGAGCCGGGAAGACGGAAAGGTAGGAAGTAATGAAACATGATGTTCTGCGAATTCGTAGCGTTGTTTGCGGTAAGTCTTAGAAGGTTTATTTGACGGTGAGCCGGGAAGACGGAAAGGTAGAAAGTAATGAAACATGATGTTCTACGAATTCGTAGCGTTGCCTGCGGGTCATATTAAAGCCGGGAAGTCTGTAAGTCTTAGAAGGTTTTTTTTGCCGGTGAGCCGGGAAGGCGGAGAGGTAGGAAGTAATGAAATATAATGTTCAAACCTGCCTTTACATCCTCAAAGAATATAGAGATTGATCTTTGCTTCTCGTATATTGAACGAGGTATTTCAGAATTGAAAGAGGTGGGTAAAAAAAAGCATCCACCGTAAGTGGATGCCAATTTTTTAAAATCAAAGCCGGGATGGATTAAACCATTTCCGATGATTTTTCACGGGCGTAATTCAGGATGTTTAAAATCACTTCTGTGCGCGGGGATTCTTGGATTTGATCCAGCCTTAGCATGGAGGTTTTTAATACATTGAATTTTTCCCGTAGAGTCCAATCCAGCCTCAATGCCTGCGATATCGCTGCAGTTAGCTGGGGAGAGCTTTCTTTGTATAAATACATTAAAAGTTCCTCCGGGGTAAATTTTGTCATTCGCAAACCATTAATGTCCTAAAATGTGAGATCCAGAAAAATTGTCCGCATTATTAACGGTTAATTAATGCTTTTTATTGCCCTGGACAAATTATTCAGTTTCAGGCGCTTCCGGGATGATAAACAGGTCCTCGTTGTCACGCTTCATCAGGTATTTCTCCCTCGCGTACTTTTCCAGGGTGCCGGGATTGGACTTAAGCTGCTCTAATTCTTTGCGTTCGCTCGAAATTCGGTCCAGGTAATATTGCTTGCTTTCCTGCAGGTCACGGAGTTGCCGGTTACGTGCCGACTGGGTAAAAAGGTCATTTTTATCGAAAAAAAGCATGATAGCCGCAAAAACTCCAAAACTTACGAAATATTTATTTCGCAAAAGGGCGGGAAGCTTTAGCAAACCACTTCGAAGTGAGGGCCGGTTATTTGAGCGATCTTCCATATTATCCGGTTTAAAGGTAGCAGTCCTTTGGGATAAATTCATTCAGTCAACATTTTTTTCTCAACGTATCTTCCAAATTATTTACTACCCATTCCAAATTTAATCTTTCCTTTCGGATAAAATGCACTGCTGCCCAATTGTTCTTCGATACGGATCAACTGGTTGTATTTCGCGATACGGTCGGTACGGGATGCTGAACCTGTTTTGATCTGACCGCAGTTCAATGCCACCGCGAGGTCGGCAATAGTGGTGTCTTCGGTCTCACCGCTCCTGTGACTCATGATCGTATTATAGCCATTATGCTGTGCAAGTGTGACAGCATTAATGGTTTCAGTAATGGTACCGATCTGGTTTACTTTTACCAGCAGGGCATTAGCGATTTGTTTGTCGATACCACGTTGCAGACGGGTAACATTGGTTACAAACAGGTCATCACCTACCAACTGGCATTTATCGCCGACAGCCTGTGTTAATGCAGCCCAGCCATTCCAGTCATCTTCAGCCATACCGTCTTCGATGGAAACGATGGGATATTTTTTCACCCAGCCTTCCCAGAATTTCACGAGCTGATCACTGCTTAGTTCTTTGCCATTACTCTTATGGAATACATATTTTTTCTTCTTTGCATCCCAGAGTTCGCTGTTGGCGGCATCCATGGCGATCACGATCTGTGAACCTGCCTTATATCCAGAAGCCTGGATAGCCTGCATCACGGTATCAATGGCTTCTTCATTGCTTTGAATGTTTGGTGCGAAACCTCCTTCATCGCCAACATTTGTACTAAATCCTTTTTTCTTCAATACAGATTTTAACGCATGAAAAATTTCAACACCCCAGCGCAGACCTTCACTGAAGTTTGCTGCACCTACAGGCATGATCATGAATTCCTGGAAATCTATTTTATTATCAGCGTGCGCCCCGCCATTCAGGATATTCATCATGGGGATGGGCAAAGTTTTAGCGTTGGTACCACCGATATATCGATATAAAGGAAGCGCTGCTTCTTCAGCCGCTGCTTTTGCCACTGCCATGCTCACTGCGAGTAAGGCGTTGGCGCCAAGCTTGCCTTTATTCTCTGTGCCATCGAGTTCGATCATTATCTCGTCTATGCCGGTTTGGTCTGCTACGTCATAGCCTAAGAGAGCTGGAGCGATAACGGTGTTTACATTCTTCACTGCTTTTAAAACACCCTTGCCCAGGTATTTTTTCTTATCATCGTCACGCAGCTCCACGGCTTCATGTATACCTGTGCTGGCACCGCTGGGTACAGCAGCACGACCCACAGCGCCTTCATCGGTGATCACATCTACTTCAACGGTGGGGTTTCCTCTCGAATCAAGGATCTGCCGGGCAAAAACTTCAGAAATGTAACTCATAGCATTGACTGGTTTTGTAGTTAAGTAAATAAATTACTGGCAAGCGGATGCAAATGTAAACCAAGCAATCCATAAACAGTTCCGAAAGGCCGCGAAAAATAAGAGTGGCAGGGTAAAAGGTATGACTCGCTAGTGATCATTGATCATGTGGAATCTTATTTCATATATCATTGTTCGGTCTTCTATAGGGAGTCTTCAGCTTGTGGTTATTGGGTCACGGAGGCACAGAGGAGACACGAAGAACGGAGAGATAGCGTTGTAAATATTAATTGATCTTGAAGCTGCCAATAATATTGACAAGATACCTGT
>JAEYVW010000331.1 GCA_023429365.1 Bacteroidota bacterium | reverse complement strand
CCTGCTGGGATTGCGTGATATCCATTTTCTCCGGGTTTTGGCCGGGTAGTTTAAACTCGATGTTTTTTGCTGTGCGAATCTCAATACCCGCGATCGCGTTGATGCCGATAAAGGAGTAACTGTTTTCAGAAGAATGAAAATCGGTGCTCTCCAGCAGGATGGTATCACGGAAACGGTCACGCAATCGCAGGTAAATTCCCACGGGTGTAAACACATCCGCCAGCAACTTCTTACAACTTGTATGTATCTCAACTTTCTTCATAACTATTTGGTTCCTTTCCGGTAAATAAAAAACCCCGAACTAGTCGGGGCTTACAATATAATTCGTTTATAGAAATAGCAACGGCATTACATCACCCCTGAAGAGTTTGTATGCCACCACCACTGGATTGTATTGAAATTTTGCTTCATTGCTTTGCAAATATTGTATCCAAAAGTCATTTTACCAAAAAAATTATGTGGGCCACGGATTACGCAGATTTCACAGATTGGGATTCTTCAGCCACGAATAACACAAATCACACGAATATTTTGCCACGGAATATTTTGCCACGGATTACACAGATTTCACAGATTTCACAGAAAGGACGAGCGAATGCTAAAGATCTTTTTGAGCAAATAAAAGGAACTTCGATCCTGGTTCTAATCCGTGTGATCCGTGGAATCTGTGGCTATGTAGGCCACGAATGACGCGAATTGCACGAAAAAGCCACGGATTGCGCGGATTTTACAGATTGAGATTCTTCGTGGCCTTGGTGCAAAACTTCGTGTACTTCGTGACCGAAATGGAAAAATGGGTTTAACTTGTAAACATGCTGATACAAAATAGACAAACTAATGGGAAAGGCATGTTTTACGTAGAACAGGATGGTAAAATACTCGCCGAAATGACTTACACCATGCCCTCACCTGAAAAAATGATCATCGACCACACAGAGGTCGGTGATGAACTACGCGGCAAGAATGTCGGAAACCAATTGGTGCTTACAGCAGTAGAATACGCACGCACCCACCACATCAAGATCATCCCGCTTTGTCCTTTTGCGCATTCCGTTTTTAAAAGGAAACCAGAGTACGGGGATGTGTTGGTTAATCCTATACACTAATTTCCGGTGATCGCTGTAATTGGGAATTAGTAATTTGTTGCATGATCGCACCTATTTTGCGGGAAAATTATCCTTCGGGAATATTATTACCAGTAGTGAAACTTACACCATCAGCCACCCCTAATTCCTAACTACAAATCCCTACTTCCCTACAAAACCTGCATCCAGGTATTGCAACGCCACATCCCCCCGAATAGCCCAGGTTTGCTTTGTGCTGGGCTGGCCCGCGAAAATGACGCCGGTGAAACGATAGATCACGTTGTTGTTGGCATCGCGGAATTTTCCAAAGACCGGGGCGCCGGAATACCCCTGTGCAGCGTAAGGCCTGATAAAATAATAGTAACGGGAGGTTGCATTTAGAATCGCCAACGCGCTATCTGAAGTATTGGGAAAATTTAAACGCAGGGAAGCATCATAATCTGCAAAGCCATCGGGGTTCACAATTCCCTCCAGGCGCTGTTGCCGGGAAAAGAAAGCCGGAACATCGCCAGGCCTGGTAGGATAACCAAAAACTATAACTTCTTCGGGCTCCGTGTCGAGATAAGACAGGTCGACCAGGTCATTGATATAAAATATATCGGCATCGGCCGGCAGATCGACGGGGATTTTAAGAAGATCGATACGATCCACCATACTAAATACTTCCGTCTTCCCGGTTCGCGCTTCGCTGATATCAATAGCCAGTAGCCTGTTATTCCGGGAATTGACGAGTTTATATTTTAAATAAAGTGTATCTGTATTGAACGTGATAGCTTTCTTCAGGGGATTCATTCCCTTGATGGCGTGATAGTTAGATACGAGGAAGCTGGTGTCGCCAGACCGGTAAAAAAATGCGGTGCCTGTTCTTTGCTGGTTGTCTGTAACGGTGAAAATCGGGTAACTATATGAAGCAAGCGAAGGGCCATGACTGGTTTGAGCCGACACGAGTGAAAAGGCCAGAGAAAAAAACCCCAGTAGAATAGGATAGGTCGTCTTCATAGAGGCTTGCAATTTACCCTATGTAAACGCAAAAAAGGGTTATGAAATTGCCAATGTTTGCCAATCATTTCGCTACTGAATAGCCTTTAACCGCAAACTTTCCTTTTTACTCACGTCTAATTGCATGTCCCGCTAACGGTTTTATTAATTGCTTATCTTGGAAACCCAAAAATCAAATCACATGAACTTACTGCGCAGTATTGTTATTGTTTCGTTCTTATTTGTTGCCAGCACCGCCCAGGCCCAGGACGATGGCTACAAAACACCGCCCAAAGACATAACTGATATGCTACTTGCCAATCCAACGCCTAATGTAAGGGTAGACGAAAAGGGCGAATGGTTGTTATTCACCCAGAGTAATAGTTACCGCTCGGTTGAAGAACTGGCGAGACCGGAATTGCGTTTGGCGGGTCTTCGTATCAATCCCAACAACATTGCACCCAGCCGTTCCAATTTTATCAATAATATTTATTTGAAAAATATCAAAACCCGCAACGAGTCGAAGATTCAGGGACTACCCTCGCCTTTGTATGCGGGTAACGTGAGCTGGAGCCCCGACAACAAAAAGATTGCTTTTACGAATACCACTTCCAGCCGGGTCGATCTTTATGTAATTGATGTCGCTACAAAAAAAGCGACAAAGGTCAATAAGACTCCCCTGAATAATGTATATGGAAGTTATTCATGGTACGATAACAACAGCCTGCTTTACCAGGCAACACTAAAGCCTGCAACGGCCGCCCCGGCCAAACCCACCGCACCAAAAGGTCCGACCGTACAGGAGAATTATGGTAAAGCCGCGCCGCGTCCCACTTACCAGGACATGATCAAGAGTCCTTATGATGAAGATCTTTTTGAATTCTATGCTACCTCACAATTGGTAAAGAATACCAGTGGTGTAGAAACGAAAATTGGTAAGCCCGCGATCTATGCCAGTGTGAGCGTGTCGCCAGATAAAAAATATTTGCTGATCCGTACACTCAAAAAACCCTTCTCTTACCTGGTGCCTGCTTTTGGATTTCCATCCACTGTTGCAATAACGGATATGACAGGTAAGCTGGTTAAACATATAGCCGATCTGCCATCGAGTGAAACTGCTCCATCGGGTAATGACAATGTACAGGATGTACAACGCAGTTTTGAGTGGCGTGATGATCAGCCTTCGACTCTGGTATGGTGCAAACCACTTGATGGTGGCTTGATCAAAACAGAAGCCGAATATCGCGATGCCGTATACGCACTCACTGCGCCGTTTACAGGAGAGCCTGTACAACTCTTCAAAACGAAAATGCGTTACCGTGGCACTACCTGGGGTAATGAGAACCTGGCGCTTGTAACAGAAGGATTACGTGGCCGCCAGGTGGTCCAAATCGACAGGTATAATCCAGTTACCGGCGATCTTGAAGCCCTGATCACCCGAAATACCACGAATGCTTATGCAAATCCTGGTTTCCCCTTAACAAAGTCCAATCAATACAACCGTGATGTGTTGGTAACTATCGATAATGGTAACAAAATTATATTCAACAATACTACGGGCAGTTCACCGAAAGGTGATCTTCCTTTCCTGATGTCGTATGATGTGCATACAAAAAAGGCAGATACTATCTGGCGTTGCCGTGAAGGCAGTTTTGAAATGGTGACCAATGTGATCGATGCGGAAAAACTGGTGTTGATCACGCGAAAAGAATCAGAAAAAGAAATGCCCAATTACTGGTTGAAAAATCTGAAACTGCGTATTGCCGATCAGCAACTCACATCGTTTACAAATCCTTATCCACAACTGGAAGGTGTAAGCAAAGAAAAAATAAAATATAAGCGTGCCGATGGTGTCGATCTGACGGGCGACCTCTACCTGCCAAAAGGATATGATGCAAAACGCGATGGCCCCTTACCTGTTTTCATCTGGGCCTACCCTGCTGAGTTCAATTCAGCTGCAGATGCGGCGCAGATACGCGGCAGTGAGCATAAATTCACATTACTCAGCTGGGGTTCACCCATCTATTATGTTACGCAGGGTTATGCAGTGTTGAACAATGCGGAAATGCCGATTGTTGCAGTTCAAAAAGACAGCATTACGGGCGTTCAACCCAAACCAAATGACAATTTTGTTGACCAGTTAAAAATGAATGCGGAAGCGGCCATCAACAAGCTTGCTGATATGGGTGTTGGCGACCGGAACCGGGTGGCAGTAGGCGGACACAGTTACGGTGCCTTTATGACGGCCAACCTGCTGGCGCATACCAACCTGTTCAAAGGCGGTATAGCACGGAGTGGTGCTTACAACAGAACACTTACACCGTTTGGTTTTCAAAACGAAGACCGCACTTACTGGCAGGCACCGGATCTGTACAATGCCATGAGTCCATTCAGTCATGCTGATAAAATCAAGACACCGATCCTGCTGATACATGGCGACCTGGACAATAATACCGGCACTTATCCAATCCAAAGCGAGCGGATGTTCAATGCCATAAAAGGACATGGTGGTACAGTGAAATACATTAGCCTTCCGTATGAAAGTCATGGCTATGCAGGTCGTGAAAATATTCTTCACACACTTGCTGAGCAATTTGAATGGCTGGAGAAATATGTAAAGAATGCGGGAAAAGATGAAAAAAAGAACGAGCCTAAAGCATTTTAGGTATAATCATTTCCGGCTTGCAGGACTCTTTTGAGAAAAACGGAGTCCCCATAGTTATCAATCGGGAAGTATAGATCAATGGCTGATCAATACTTCCCGATTTAATTTACCGATAGCTTAGCATACTTTCAGATTGTCTGGGTGATTTCAAATAAATCCAGCTATTGTAATATCGGCCTATCGCTTATATATTTACGGAATCACAACCAGCCGCATTATGACAATCCGCACACTATTCATTATCATCCTTAAAGTAATGGGGATACTTTCATTAAAAGAATTGATCCTTATTCTCACACAATTCATCACGATCGTTGCAAGTTTTTTTACCGGGTATGGTTTTAATTACGGATTTTTTATGCTTTTTGTATCGCTTGTAGCAGTAGCCCTTTCACTTGCAGTTTGCTATTTTCTTATTTTCAAAGCGGAATACCTGGTTGATAAACTTGCTCTCGACCAGGGGTTCCAGGAGACAACGCTATCATTAAATATTCAATTGGCTTCTATATCCAGGATTGCACTCATGGTTACTGCCTTCCTGATACTCGTATGGGAAATTCCCGAATTTATCCGGATCATTGTTTCAGAATTGCAAAGACATGATGTGAGTTTGTTGGGAGGAGGCACCGACTGGTCAGGAGCAGTCGCATCCGGTGCGAAGATCATCATCGCATTATTACTGATTGGTGAAAGAAAACGAATCCTTGATTTTCTCACACCAGTTGTGAAAACTGAGGGAAATACCTAAGGCAACAGTTTGTTGATCCCGTCGTTAAACTCGTCGAGGTTGAACGGCTTTTCGAAAAACATGTCAGCGCCATTTTCGAGGGCAACCTCCCGAGCCAGGCCAAAACCTGATATCATGATGATCTTGAGGGAAGGATAGCGCTGTTTCAGGTAAACGATAAAATCAATACCATAACCATCGGGCAATTTATTGTCGAGGATCACTGCCAGTGGCTGATTGGTTTTCAGGTATTCATCGGCTGAAAGCAGGTCTTTTACATAGTCCAGCTCAAACCGGCTTTCGTGAAGTACCATATCGAGTACTAAACCCATTTGTCCGTCGTCGTCGACAACCAGGATCTTGCTTGTAGTACTGGTTTTCGGATCAGCTGTTTTTGCCATATTCATTTTTATAGGTGATAACAGTTTCTTAACATCCAAACCAGGGCAACGGGTGGCTTTTTACAAAAGTAAACCCAACTGGCTGCTATTGAGAAACTTTTCGGATTAAATATTTTGATCCCGTCTTTATGCAATAAATGCGCCAAGTTGGTTTCCCGGCCTGATCATATCGCGAATGTTTGTGCTACGATTTTGCCAGCCTGCATAAACTGTCATAAATTACAGTATTACATACTGCATATGAAAGAGATAGCGATTAGCCGCCGGGACTTTATAGCCCAAACTTCTTCAATATTGTCTGCCTCACTGCTGGCTGCCCAGGGCTTTTCACTGATGCATTCGAAGAAGTATAAAATGGGACTGCAGCTTTTCTCTATTCGCGAACCGCTTTCGAAGGACGTGGCGGGCACCATCAGGAAGATCGCTGCAATTGGATACGAGGACAGTGAAACCTATGGGTTTGACCCGGTAAAGATTCAATATTATGGAATGGCTGCTGCGTCCTTCCGGCAATTACTTGCCGATCATGGAATGATCAGCACCAGCGGCCACTATGACTTTTCTAAATATTTCGACAAACCAGATGATGAGCTGATGCGCTATGTTGACCAATGCATAACCGGTGCGAAGTCGCTTGGACAGGTTTATATTACCTGGCCCTGGCTCGATCCGGCTTTCCGGTCGATCGAAAACTACAAACTGCTGACTGGTAAACTTAACAGGATCGGCGAACGTATCACGAAGGGCGGACTTGGTTTTGCCTATCACAACCACGATTTTGAATTCACTGATCATGGGGGTGAAAATGGGTACGATATCATCATGCATAATACAGACCCGGCATTAGTAAAACTCCAGGTTGATCTTTATTGGGTGATGCATTCATCACGACTTAGTCCAGCCGAACTATTCAAACTGCAACCGGGGCGATTTGTGATGTGGCATATCAAGGATATGGACAAGCGGACCCGCGACTATTCTGAACTGGGCAACGGGTCCATTGACTACTCGATTATTTTACCGGAAGCATCGCGTGCCGGGATGCAATACTACTACATCGAACAAGGTGGTAATTTTGCAAAAGACCCCATCCAAAGTGTAACAGATAGCGCCAAATATTTCAAGAAGCATCTTGAGAAATACCTCGAATAATTCATTTCAGAAAATATACTTTATATGGAACACAGAGCCCGGTCAATCAGGCCATTTATTGGAGCACGTCAGTATGATGTGTCCCGCAGTTTTTATCGCGATCTAGGATTTGAAGAGACAGTGCTTTCGCCGATGATGTCTGTATTTAAGTCGGGTAACTTTGCTTTTTACCTGCAGAATGCCTATGTAAAAGACTGGATCGACAACTCCATGATATTCCTGGAAGTGGAAGATGTTTACCGTTTTTGGGATGAGTTGCAGGCACTGCAATTACCCGCCAAATATGAAAACGTCAAACTCACGCCTGTTAAAGAAGACGACTGGGGCCGTGAATGTTTTGTACACGATCCGTCAGGTATACTCTGGCATTTTGGGGAATTCAATAAATAGCTGAACGGCTACTACTTTACTTACACTTTTAAAAAATAAAGATGGCACGAACAATTATCCTGAAAGTGTCTCCGGCAATTGGAAAAGTTTCAGCTGAATATACTGTCCCCCAAAAGCCGTTTTGTATCCTGACACTGGCACATGGCGCCGGAGCAGGCATGAACCATAATTTTATGATAATGCTTGCTGAATCACTGGCGGAAGTTGGCATTGCCGTTCTACGATTTAATTTTCCATTCGCTGAAGGCAAAAAAGGAAGACCCGATTCACCGGCTGTTGCACATCAAACCATCGAAGCTGCTATTCTGCATGCGCATGAGAAGTTTCCAAAACTTCCCCTTTTCGTATCGGGGAAATCTTTTGGCGGAAGAATGTCTTCGCAATATATATCAGAGCATGCACATGATTTTATTAAAGGGATCATTTTTTATGGTTTCCCTCTCCACCCCTCCGGCAAACCTTCGGTGGAGCGTGCAGAACACCTGAAGAAAATAAACATACCCATGCTTTTCCTGCAGGGCAGCCGCGATGCCCTGGCCACCTGGGAACTGATTGAACCTCTTTGTGCCACACTTAAAAAAGCAACATTGATTAAAATAGATAATGCCGATCACTCTTTCAAAGCGGGCAAAGTAAATACGATGGAAATCCTGACACAGGCTACAGAAAGCTGGATCAGAAAGAAAATAAAACCCTGAACTGTTAATAATTAATTTTCCTGCTTATCGCGCATTCGGACAACCTTTCCCAAAATCTTAACGAATTGATGTAGCACCCGGCGCCTGGGAGCCCGTTACCGCCTTTACTTAAAAATTAAAACTGTATTTATGAAAAATTTCATGAAACGGCTTTCCCATGCCGCTAACTTCATTGCTATAGCTACCATGCTGCTGCTTATATTGATCGTTGCAGGATGCAGAAAAACAGATATTAAAAAACTAAAAAATTATGACCAGGTCAACCTTGTTGCCAATAATGGGAACTACGGTGCAGCTCAAATTGATCCCCTGCAGATCAATGCGTGGGGATTGGCCTGGAGTCCTACGGGTATTGCCTGGGTAAACTCCCAGGGTGGTCATGTGAGTGCCTTATACAACGGTGAAGGTGTGGCGCCCAGAACACCTGTAAATATCCCCTCACCTGCCGGGCCCGCAACGGGTAATCCTACCGGGATAGTTTTTAACGGCAGTGCAGATTTTATAATCAGCAACGGGCAGGCCGCCCGGTTCCTGTTTGTGAACCTTGATGGTGTTTTATCCGGCTGGAATGGTGCAGCGGGTAATGACGCGATTTTGATACACAATAATTCCGCTACTTCCGTGTACACGGGAATGGCCATTGGTGTGAGCCAGGGTGCCAATTATATCTACGCATCGGATTTCAGGTCGGGCAAAATAGATGTATGGGATAAAAACTTCAACTCCGTGTCTATGTCTTTCAAAGATCCCTGGTTGCCGAAAGGATACTCGCCTTTCAATATACAGGCAGTGGATGAATGGCTTTATGTGTTGTATGCGAAAGTGGGACCTGATGGCAGGGATGAGAAAGGAGTTGGAAAAGGTATCGTCAGCATTTTCAGAACAGATGGAAGTTTTGTAAGAAGATTTGCCACAGGCGATCTGCTGAATGCCCCCTGGGGTGTGACTTCTGCCCCCCGCCATTTTTTTGATGACCCTGAAGATGAAAACAATAAAAATGGTAACGCTTTAAAACCCGGCTATAGCGATTCAACGCTTGTTCTCGTAGGCAACTTTGGCGATGGAAAGATAAATGCCTATTCTACCCGTGGTGAATTTATCGGACAACTGAGATCACGTGGGAGAACGATTGTTATAGATGGATTATGGGCTATCGGTTTCGCGCCTCTCACGGCAACCACGATTGATCCCGACAGGTTGTATTTCACCGCTGGACCTGAAGGGGAATTGGATGGGTTGTTTGGATACCTTATTAAAAAGTAAGACGGTTGAGTTGATAAAAAGCCACGAACACTTCTCTTCGATATCGCGAGGATTTGAATATCCTGAAGAAGAAGTTTAGTGCTCGTGGCTCAATACAAACTATGATAAATTAAAAAACACCGTCCGCCCGTTTTTTTCTCTTGGTTTTCTCAGGTTTTTGAGCTACTAGATGTCAGAAGCTTTAAGTGTCTGACCTGGCACGTTAGCATAGTTCTCTTTAAAAAACATATCCTGTCCGTTTTTTAGTCATGGATTATTCAGGATTTTGTGCTACTAGATGTCAGAAGCATTAAGTATCTGACAAGCGATCTCAATTCGAGTACTCAAATATCCCGGGCAGCACAAAATTTATCCACTTACCGTTTTACTATCATCTGTTGCGCCGACTCTCTTCCATTGCTTGCACGAAGCACATACACACCTGCCTGGAGACCATTCACATCAATTGTCTCAGTCTGACCGACCTTATTTTTAACGATAGACTTTGTGAGTTTACCCGACATATCAAACAGCTCGAACTTTGTATTTTTCCCTTCCCATCCTGCCGGAAGTTCCAGTTGGAAATAACTGCTGGCAGGGTTAGGATATACATTCATCGAAGCAACAGGTCCCCCGTTATTGATCCTAACCGTACGAAGGTCTGAGTAAGAATATTTTTCAGCTTCTAGGATTTTGAGCCTGTAATAGATCACAGATTTCCCTGACTTTCCAACTGCATCTGTATAGGTATAACTTCCTTTCCCATTTACATTTTCCATACCGAAGAACAACGCGATTGTCGCAAAGTTTTTACCATCAAAGCTTCTCTCCAACTCATACTTAGTGCCGGCGCTTTCCTCTTCGGTATTCCATATCAGTTTTACAGCAGCATCCTGAAGCAATGCGTTAAAACTTGTCAGTCGAACCGGGAGAATAAATCCATCTTCATCACAAGCCCATACATCGGAAAATGTTATGCTTGCAACGGTGCCACCGGCTCCCGCCGTAGCACCATTAGGTATAAATTCAGTAACATGTGCCGAAGACGAAATACCATTAGCACCGCCATTTACCAGCCTGCTCACTGTGGTTGTTGTAGTCAGTATTATACCTCCACCGCCACCGCCGCCGGGACCTTCAGCTTCATTGCTCAGTGGTAGCTGGTCTCCCCCCTTGCCACCATTTGCTTCCAGGGACACAGAGGTGATATTGCCCGAAGCATTCAGGATGATAGCACCGCCACCACCAGCGCCACCAC
>JAEYVW010000041.1 GCA_023429365.1 Bacteroidota bacterium | reverse complement strand
TCCCAACCTAATGCAATCCCGCCCCTGACAGGGCGGGATTCAAATTAAGTGTATACTCTTACTGTGCAAACCCGCTGTCATTGACCTCAAATGTTCCAAGCGGCGCTTTAAATTTCACCATCCTCAGGTCCTGCGTAGCTTCCATTCCCCTGCCACCCGTGATATCATTGCCGGGGGATCGGTAAGTAGCTACACTGTCGGTGTAAAATATCTCTTTATCCTGATCCCACCACAAATCATGACAGCGAAGTGTATCGCCCTGGACGGTGATGACCACTACACTATCGCGCAGGTAAACTTTATTTAAATTTTCAAAGTATTTACCATACTTGCTGTCGAGAAAGGTTTCAACCCGGGTGCTGTCATCATAAAAATCGACATGCAACGAACGGGGAAATTCCAGGTACTGCGTGTCCGCCATTACCCTTAACATCAGCGGTGCCTGCAACCTGGCTTTCATCTTCCCTTCCTGGCTTATAAAACTCTCAACACCTATCGCCTCTTCCTGCATCGTCACCTTTTTGGTAAACCTGTCAATATCTTCCTGCGTGTTCTCACAACCACAAACAAAACAGCAGCTCAATAAGAAAGCTGCTGCCGGAAAATATTGTTTAAAATAGTGATGCAGGTTACTCATACTTTCTTTTTACAAACCATATATCGCTGAGCGAGAAACCAGCCGACAGGCGAAACAGGTTTTCCTTCAGTACATTGTCATTATTGCCGCGTTTGATAAATTCAAATGCCAGGTTGATCAACGTGTACTGCTCGCTTTGCCTGCTAAAGTTACGAAGTGGCAGGCCCAGGCCAAAAGTTGCTCCGAATACCGGCAGTTTTTGATTGATATGAATATAGTCAGGACCAAAAAATGCGCCGGCCCTGTATGTTACGTTGCTGAAATAATTCAATTTTGGAACAGGTCTTAATTGTACACCGGCCCTCAACTCCCATTTATCCCTGATGGTGGGGTCGGCCTGTCCGTATGAACGATAATCACTCCATTTAGACTGACTATAATCAACGCCGATCAACCAACCAGCCTCCTGTGTCGTCACAAATTTTTCGAGCACAAACCCGGCCGTATACGATGAGGGATATATGATCGTTCCTTTAATATCTTTCTGATCCAAAACACTATCGATCCTGACATTGCCGATCGATTCGTCATAATAATAAGTCTCCCTGATGATGTCACGGGTTCCTTTCAGCTCCTGTTGCCAGTTACCATATGCACCCAGTGACAGGACCATATTCTTACTCAGCTCTACCTGGTATTGCATGCCTGCATTAAAATACAGGTTACCGTAGCTGGTCTTTGTCTGAAAATTGCCACTAGTATAAGAAACAGTATCATTGAATAAAGATCGGCGTACACTGTAATCCTGCTTTCCAAACATATATCCGCCATTGATACCAAAACTTAATGAATGGACCCTGGTACGACTGAAAAGAATTCTTTGACCAAGCCCCATCGATGCAAGATATGACCCGCCATCCCCTTCGTTAAGGGTTAGGGCGGTATCGATATAGTTACCGCTATTTGGATCGAAAATACCCTGCACAGTATTCATCTTATAACTGATACGAGTGAGGGGGCGTAGTCCAAAACTCAGGCCGAGGTTAGGACGAATCGGAACACCAACCTGGATGTGAGAGAACAACGCATTATTGGCGGTAAACTTTTCAGTGTTATTGGGTTCAACCAGGCTGCGATTCTCAAAGTTCAAACCGATATCCAGAATAGCCCGGCCGCGGGCGATCTTCTTTGCTGATTGTTCTTTCAAAGTTTGAAATGAACCGTAAGAAGCCGGGTTATTGAAATTGATGGAGAGGATATCCGAATAACCTGCTGAAATTCCACCCATACCTCGACCGTTGACGTTGGTAGAAGGGACCAGGTCACCCAAACCATAGCGGCTGTAAGGTGAATTGTCCTGGGCCTGGCCAGGTATTGAAATGAGCAGAATGCCGGTAATGAGTATAGCGCAAGTTAGGAATCTCAGTATTCGCAACAGATTGGTTTTCTTAGTAGTTATTAAGTTCGCTGATAGCATAAAGACCCTTAAATATTAAATCAGGGTCTGCAAATATCTTGTTTTTAAGGTGCGAACCCAAATGCACTATATCCCCCCCGGTTAACAGCACGTTAAAGTTCGAGAACTTCCCCGCATATTCCTCGATAAATCCATCGATTTCGTATACCATTCCCAGGACAGCCCCGGTTTGTAGATTGGTCTTTGTATCGTAACCGATCAATGGAACATTAGCATCGGCTTCAACCAACGGCAGCTTAGCAGTGAAATGACTCATCGCTTTTAGCCTCATTTCCATCCCGGGTGATATTGCCCCGCCGAGAAACTCATGAAATTTATTGATGAAATTATAAGTAATGCAGGTGCCCAGCCCGATCACCAGGTTATTCATGCGGGGATAAAAATGAACCGCCGCCGCTGCCAGGGCCAGCCGGTCGGCACCGATAGTTTCAGGCTTGCCAACCGGTGACGTAAATGCCAGTTTGGTAAGATGACTCAATTTATGAAAACGCGTATGTGCTGCCAGCAACTCTTCCATCCTGGGATTATGCTCAATTACAGAAGAAAGGATCGAACGCTGTGGCTTATAATCGTTGATCAGTGACTTGATCGTTTCATTAGAATCATCTTTCAACACAATTACCTTTTCAATACCCGCATTCTTAAACACGGCGCATTTTCTCCTGGTATTTCCAAAGTCGAAGCAGAGAGTTGTCATGCATGCAATATAGTTCTTTGATGGAATCGCCGGGCAATAGTCTCTAGTCGTTAGTCTATAGTCGGGAGTAGAGATTAGTTTTCAAATCTAAATCGGCTCCAGACTACCGACTAAAACTCAAGTCCTGGGAGATCCTTAAAGTGCCCGTTTAGTTTGATCTTTTCCTTTAACTGCTCCATGGACGCAACGGTGGGGATTACTTTGGCCAGGTATCGCTTTAAATATTCCTGGCGTTGGCGTTCGTCAAACAAACCCAGTAGTTCATATTCCTGTTTTAAGGTGAGGCCTGCGTGGTGAGCGACATCATAAGATACTATCTCATCATCTGCTTTGCTGAAATCCTTGTCGACTTTTAATAGTCCCAGGAGGTCACGCAAACTAGCCATCACTTTACGCATGAGTTCGGGTTTTCCCTGTAGATGATTATGCGGATAATTGACAATAGCGCCGCTGTAGAGCTTGCCAGGTATTTCCCTGATGAGCTCAAGAATGCGAAATACTTCTGTGCCCCTGGTTTTAATATCCATCTCCCCGTTTTCATGCACTGTTGTGATCTCGGTTATTTGCACCAGTGTGCCGTTTTCCTGCAGCTTATTTTCAATAACCGCAGGTATGCCGAAGGCCTTCTTTTGTTCATAGCATTCGGCAATCAATTGCTTATACCTTGGTTCAAAGATGTGAAGGTTGAGATCTTCGCCAGGGTACACCACGATGCCTAAGGGAAATATTGGTATGAAATTGGTCACTTCCTCAAATTTACAAAGGACGGAGGAAATGAAACTTTAGCACTCATTTGAGTGAACCATAAAAATATTCCTCGAGCCTGGCTATCACAACATCGAAAGTGAAATGCTTAAGCAGGTAATCATGGCCATTTTTTGCTAATGTTATCCGGCGATTGTCATCTTCAACCAGTATTTTCATCTTTTCTATCATTTCTCCTACAGCCTTGGGTGTTACCGTTAGGGCAGTCTCGTTGTCGATAGCATAAGGATGACCTCCGATCGCAGTACACACAAGGGCACAGCCCGAAGCCATCGCTTCAGCTGGCGGTAAGCCCCAACCTTCACTCAGGCTGGGTGAAAAAAAAATCGCATGCTGGTTGTATAGTTCGGGCAAATTCGCTGGCTTGTAATAATAATGCATCCAGGCAGGCAGGTCAGGTTTTTCCACTACGCCAAATAAAGAAACCGTCAGGGAAGGTAGCTGTTCACGCAGCTTTGTCAGTGCTTCGATCCCATACTTGGTCCCCCGTCTCAACTCAGGCGAATACAACATCAGTATACTGGCCGGCTTTCTTGAGTAAAATGGCTGCCTGACAAAAAACCGGCCGGTATCAACGGCACTGGGAACAAACAATGGTCTTCTACCTGAATGTTTCATTACGATATCTTCGAGATATTTTGACACCACCATATGACTTATTGGTAGCGAGTAAGATTCGTGGACCCGTTCTTCATGCCCATCCCAGGTTTCATAATACTGTATGATATTGAAAGGCTTCCCTTTTGCTGGTGATAATTCACTGATCGCATATGCCATTTGCCACCAGGTGCTGAAGATAATATCAGCATCAGGAACATATTTATCAGTAATCGACGGTACGACCAGCGACTTTACCTCTTTATGCAAGACAAACCAGTTAGGCCGGCCCACTCTACGAATTCGATATGACAGGTATTTGAACCAAACCGACAAACCCGATGGTTCGAAGGGAAGACGTGTGCTGTGCAACACAACCACCTGGTGACCGCGTTCCCGAAACCTATTGGCATATTCATACATGTTCATCGCCCGCCCTACAGGCTTTAACATGGGAAATGGAAGAACGATCGTTATGCGAAGTGGTTTCATGATGGTGGTCCTCTTTGCCGGGCGATTGCAAAGCTACAGGTACTCCGTGGTAATTATCATGATGTATTTCATGAAAAATAACAGTTTACCTTTGAATCAAGCACAAAACTTATGTGGCAACAATACCTGCAGGAAATAAAGGATGGCAATATCAAAACGCTGGCACGTTGTATTTCTCTGGTGGAAAATGAATTTGACGGCTATGGCGAACTGCTGCAATCCCTGCCCGCCTCGACCACAAAAACCATCGGCGTAACCGGCCCTCCCGGTGCCGGTAAAAGCACCCTGGTCGATAGCCTGATCGGCCTGCTGGTAGAGAAAGGAAAAAAGGTCGGCGTGCTTTGCGTTGATCCTTCTTCCCCTTTCAACCTTGGCGCCCTGCTGGGTGATCGAATCCGGATGAGCGAGTGGTATACCCATCCCGATGTATTCATACGCTCGCTCGCAACCCGCGGCTCGATGGGCGGGCTGCATCCCAAAATTGTCGAGATCAGCGACCTGATGAAAGCCTTCCCATTTGACCATATCATTGTTGAAACGGTGGGGGTGGGACAAAGTGAAATTGAAATTGCAGGACTGGCCGATTCCACCATCGTAGTCATGGTTCCCGAAGCAGGCGATGAAGTGCAAACAATGAAGGCAGGCCTGATGGAGATCGCCGATATTTTCGTGGTGAACAAAGCCGACAGGCCTGGCGCGGATCTGTTTGTAAAAAACCTGCGGCAAATGTTGGCGCCTGCGTTCCGGACTCATTATCACGAAGTACCGGTGATCAAAACAGTCGCCTCGCAAAAAGAAGGTATTCATGAACTGATGGATATCCTGGCACACCAGTTAAAAAAAGCCCATCTCAACGATAAAAAATTCTGGCTGCTGGCCGAAAAAGCCTATTACCTGATCGGTCAAAAACGTATGAAGGGCATTGATAAAAACGAGTTGAAAAAAGAGATCGAGCTGATCTACCCTAAGGGAAATTTTAATCTTTACCAGTTTATCGCTGAATAATAAAAAAAGCGGCCCGATATCGAACCGCCGACTCATCACCGTCCTCCGAAAATATCGTGGCGCTTCCGCTTTAGAATAGGTTTAATGTTAATGGTTATTGAGACGTCAAACTTACATCGATAAACACCGATGGAAAAGGATGGATGAGCCGATGGTAGCGATTTTTGAGTGAATGGCGGGAATCTCTGATACCCGCTTTGGCGATGCTTAAAACTTGGAAAACTGCTCCATGAATTCCTGCCGACGGCTCCTGGAAATGCTGATATTGGCCCGGTCTTCCATAATTTTATAACCTCCCTCACCGCGTACATATTTCTTTATATGGTTCAGGTTAATAAGATATGAATTATGTATCCTGAAGAAATCGGGACCGCTCAGCGCCTCATCGATATCCTTTAGCACTTTAGACACCAGCACTTTACGCCCGCCGACAAGGACCACGCTGGTATAATTGCTTTCAGCCTGGCAGTATAAAATATCCTGTGTGGGAACAAACAGCATCCCGTCGCCTGTTGTGAGAGCAATTCGTTGTACCGATGGTTTGGCGCTTTGCCTTATATTTTGGAAAAGCAATTCAATTTGCTCCTTGGTGGGCGAGGATTTCTTTTCCTCCACCCGCCTAATGGTCTCTTTCAGGTCCTCCGGATCCACTGGTTTCAGGAGGTAGTTCAAAGCGCTATACTTGAACGCCTTGATGGCAAACTGGTCGTACGCGGTGCAGAACACCACATCAAATGGGAGTTTGTCAAACTGCTCAAGCATGTCAAAACCATTCATGTGTGGCATTTCAATATCTAAAAATACCAGGTCGGGCTGATGTTCCCTGATCGCTTCAATGCCTTTGATCGCGGCATTGCACATCGCCTCGATCTTTACCTGCGGACAATAGGTTTTTAGCAGCCATTCCATCATTT
>JAEYVW010000228.1 GCA_023429365.1 Bacteroidota bacterium | reverse complement strand
AATTCCAGCGCAAGTCGGAAAGCGAATACAATTTTGAAAATACAGTTATTATCCCCCCGGTAAGTATCGGGGAGGGTTGTGATATCAGGAACTCAATCATTGGGCCCAATGTTACTATTGGCGAAAGCACCACCATGGACTATTCCATCGTGCGAAATTCGATCGTGGGTTCTTATTCTAACCTTTTCGATATTGTACTGGAGGCTTCTATTATTGGTAGCGACACCAGCCTTCGTGGGGAGACCCGTACCTTGAGTATTGGCGATAATACCAATATTGACCTGGGCTAAAAAATCTTAGTTTGCGGAGTCAACGTGAAGTCTCCAACCGGTAACACTTCAATCCCGATGACCAGTTTCAAGAATCCCATAACAGAGCTGTTTAAGATCGATTACCCCATTATCCAGGCAGGAATGATCTGGGCCAGTGGCTGGCGACTGGCCAGCGCGGTAAGTAATGCGGGAGGTTTAGGTATGATAGGCAGCGGAAGTATGTACCCTGATGTCTTACAGGAGCATATTGCCAGGTGTAAGGCCGCAACCGACCGTCCGTTCGGGGTAAATGTACCCCTGCTGTACCCGGATATTGACAAACATATAAAACTTATTATCGAAAACGATGTAAAAATCGTTTTTACGTCGGCTGGCAATCCTAAGACCTGGACCGGCGTTTTAAAGGAACATGGAATAACGGTGGTGCATGTGGTAAGTAGCGCCAAGTTTGCCAGGAAAGCCGAAGAAGCAGGTTGTGATGCAGTAGTAGCAGAAGGCTTTGAAGCAGGTGGCCATAATGGAAGGGAGGAAACGACAACCATGGTTTTGGTACCGCAGGTCGTGAATTCGGTGAGTATACCTGTGATTGCGGCAGGTGGCATTGCAACAGGCCGGCAGATGCTGGCAGCCATGGTCCTGGGAGCCGGTGGTGTACAGATGGGTAGTCGCTTTGTGGCCAGTGAGGAGGCGTCGTCACATATCAGTTTCAAACAAGCGGTAGTTAATGCAGGGGAGGGCGATACGGTGCTTACGCTTAAACAGCTCACGCCGGTCCGACTGATCCGGAATGAATTTTACCGCCAGGTGCGGGAAGCTGAAGAGCGCGGTGCAACAATTGAAGAATTAAAGACACTTTTAGGAAGGGGAAGAGCCAAACTGGGAATGTTTGAAGGTAACCTGGAGGATGGTGAACTGGAGATAGGGCAGGTTAGTTCGATGCTGGATCGTATTTTACCGGCATCGGATATCGTAAAAAAAGTTTGGTCGGAATTTGCAGAAGCTGTTCAGAATCCAATCGGAAAATATTAATTTTATAAAGCTGTTTCAGCTTGAATTGTTAACCTTAATAATGACCAGATGAAACCCGGTTTACTTTTATTAGGCATAGGTCTTCTGGGATTTACTGCCGCCCAGGCCAAAGCGGAACCCGATCCTGCCGTTGGAGGAAAAAAGAATGAGCTGATGGGAGTGATCCTGCATGGGGAAAGCAAAAAGCCAATAAAGGCTGTTACAGTTACCGCTTACCTTGTTTCCAAAAAGGAAAAAGCCGTGCAAACAGATGATGCGGGCAATTATGGTTTTGATGAACTGAAACCCGGCACGTATAAATTTGTTTTTGAAAAATCTGGTTATAAGCGCGTGACAAAGGAAAAGGTGGTGATTAAAACCGATGAAGCTTTTCAGCTCAATATTGAGATGATTGAAAGCAAGGATTTTGACCTGGTGCCCTCCGCACTATTATTTGCTGATTTTTAAGTTTGTTGCCACGAAAAAAGATAATAAAAAGGCTGTCTCTCGACAGCCTTTTTTGTTTTGGGAAAATCTGCGTCGGGAAATGGACACGGAAAGCACGGAAGAAACACGGTGGGCACGGAAAAGAAAAGGAGATCAAATGCAAATGACTGCATTCGATCTCCATGAATTTTTTTTTTAAAAATCAACTTTCGACTAATCGATATCTATATCAAAGTCGTCGTCGGATTTTTCGATATTGAATTTTTTATGCTTTTCAAGAAAGCTGCGATATTTCTGATAGGTCTGCGAAGACGCTTCTTTACCGTTGATCGTTAGTTTTCCATCCTTGTGTTCGATCTCGTATCCCTGTTTTTTATTGATCAGGCCATCGTTTTCCAGGCCATCGACGAAAGTCTTGTATTCTTTCAGTTCAGCTTTGGCCTTTTCGATATGCACTTTTGCTTCTTTTAGTTCTTTTTCAAGCTGAGGTCCTATCTTTTTCATTTCTTCCCTGGCTTTATCCATGCTGGCCTGTATCTCTTTCATATCTATATCTTTTACCTTTTCCAGTTCCAACTGGATTTTATCAAAATCTATCTTTGCGATGGATTCCTTCACTTCCTGCTCTATCTTTTTAAAGTCAACATCTTTCATGGCCTTTTCAACATCGGCTTTGACCTTTTCCATATTTACATCCTGCATGGCACGTTGAACATCCAGTTCCATTTTCTGGAAGTCGAGGTCTTTCATTGCTTTCTCAACGTTGCGCATGGCTTTTTCCATTTCCAGGTCAATATCAACCTCGTCAAGTTCACGTATTGCATCATCCAAATCACGGACCTTTCTTTCTTTTTTGCCGGGTATGGTATCCACCTGATAATGGTCCTTGTCATATGATTTATCCTGTTCCTGCTTGCGGTCCCAGGAAATAAGAGCCAGGGCAAAAATTACGGCCAGGGCTGCGGCTAAATAAATGCCGGGCTTACGGGTTGATCGTGGTTTCATTTTTTTCAATTTAAGATTATCATGTTTAGTTTGACGAAAAGCTTCGTATCAAATATACGATCAGTTTCGTATTAAATTATACCGCTTATCAACTAAACATAATTTTAACACAGACCCGGTTTTTGCCGGGAAGGCGGTAAGGCGGGAAGTAAAAAAAGACGTATATGAACAGCCGAACTCGACTGCAGACTATCGACTAACGACTAGCTTTTCCGGAATGCCCATTTAAGCATCTCCTTCCAGCTCGGTTTTTTCCCGTACATCAGGATACCCGTGCGATAGATCTTTCCGCTCAGCCATACTGCGAAGAGAAAGCCCGCGATGAGTAAGACCATGGAAAGTCCGAGTTGCCAGTACGGGACGGTACCCGGTACCCCAAACGGAATGCGTGCCATCATAATAATGGGTGAACTGAAGGGAATGATACTGCCCCATACAGCTATCGGGCCGGTGGGATCGCTCATGGCCACCGACATCATGGCGATAGAAAAAATGACCAGCAGGGTGACCGGGAAACTGAGTGACTGTGCTTCCCGCATGTCTTCATTAACGGCGCTGCCGATAGCGGCATAAAGAGATGAGTAGAAAAAGAATCCGCCCATAAAGTAAAACCCGAACCCAAATAATATCATCGGGATATTGATACTGCCGAAAACGTTTTGAACACCTTCCATGACTCCACCCATGGCCGCTATATTATTGCCGGATGCCTTGGTGGCATTATAGATAATAAAGATAAAGGCGATCCAGAGAAAGAACTGCGTTAAGGCTACCAGGCCGATACCAATGATCTTGCCCAACATCAGCTGGAATGGTTTGACCGAACTAACGATCACTTCCGCGATCCGGTTGGTCTTTTCCTCCATCACGCCCATCATAACCTGTGAACCATAAATAAGCAGTATAAAATAGATGAGAAAACCCGCTACATATCCAATGGTGCTGGCGACCTTAGAATTGGCTGATTTGTCGTGCAAATTGACCGCCCTGATACTTACCACGCTGTTTTTGATGATGTTCTTTTTATCCTCGTCAATGCCGAGGCGTTCATTTTTGAGTTCATTCCATATATTATTGAGCTTTTGTTCCACACGTCCCGACGCATCAGCGCCCATGGTGCGGCTGGTATACATATTAAGTCCTTTGAGGCCCGATTGCCAGTCGTCCTGGCGGGGTATTACAATATAGCCGTCGTATCCCATATCAGAAAAGCTCTTCTTCAGGCTGTCTGCTTCAATATTTAACAGGCTCAGCAGCGATGAGCTGTCCTTCTGATTTTCCCGTTCAATCCGGCCCCTGTCGAAATAACCCGATGAATCAATTAGCGCCACATCCAGCTTTGTCCTCGACTTTGCCCCTATGTAGGTCATCCCAAATATCAATCCCAGGTACAACAACGGGAAAAGAATGGTACTAATGATGAAAGTTTTTTTTCTTACCCTGGTGAGGTATTCACGTTTTATGATAATCAATGTTTTGTTCATGGTGTGTAGTTATGATTTTTACCGGATACTATTTATGCCTGATTCCCAGATAAAATATCTGAAATTGCTGCGCATTACACTTTAATTTCCTGGAACTGCCTTGCAGCGGGTGTGTCTTCCACCAGTCGGATAAATATATCGTTAAGCGAGGGAAGAATCTCATTGAATGATTCAATACCAAGGCCTTTATTTATAAAATACTGCAACACATCATTATTAGTATAACCCGGGTCAAGTTTGATCACCACTTCGTTGTCTCCTTTCTGCTTTACTTCAAACAGGTGAATTGCTAAATGTTCGGCCATAATCCTGTCGGAAAAACTCACTTTAAAGAGGTTTTCCTTAAAATCATGTTTTACATTTTTCACAGTACCATCCAGGATCTTTTTCCCTTTATTGACCAACACAATATGATCACAGATTTCCTCAACCTGTTCCATCCGGTGCGTACTGAAGATAATCGTGGACCCGTTGCGGGCCAGGTTATAGATCTCGTCTTTGATGAGGTTTGCATTCACGGGGTCGAGTCCACTGAAAGGCTCATCCAGAATGACCAGTTTGGGTTCATGGAGCACAGTAGTTACAAATTGCAATTTCTGGCTCATACCTTTTGAAAGGTCTTCCACCTTTTTATTCCACCATGATTCCATATCCAGGCGGTCAAACCAGGCTTTGATCTTTTTGGTCGCCTCGTACTTGTTCAGGCCTTTCAGTTGTGCCAGGTAAAGCGCCTGTTCCCCGATCTTCATTTTTTTGTAAAGACCTCGTTCTTCCGGCATATACCCGATCTGTCCGATATCTTTAATGGGGTCGAATTTTTTGCCGTTAAAAATGATCTCACCCTGGTCGGGGTAGAAAATACCAGTGATCATACGGATGAGAGTTGTTTTGCCCGCACCGTTTGGGCCGAGCAAACCGAAGATCTGGCCCTGTTCAATAGTCAGGCTGATATCATCGACGGCTTTTTGGGTAGCAAAATACTTTCTCAGGTTTTTTAATTCCAGTATGGCCATAGCTTTTCAGATTGTATCGCAAAAATAACCGTTAACTCATATAAGCCATAATTTTTCACTAAATGGTATTACAATGATAACTCGCTGATTATGTCTGCAAAACAGTGGCAATCCTGGATGCGACGCTTTCACCGTCCATCGCAGCGCTTACAATACCACCTGCATAACCGGCTCCTTCCGCGCAGGGGTATAAGTTTTTTAGTTGGGGATGCTGCAATGTTTCTTTGTCCCGAGGTATCCTAACTGGTGACGAAGTCCTCGATTCTGTTGCCACCAACACCGCTTCGTTTGTAAAATATCCGCGAATCTTTTTGCCAAACTCCTTAAAGGCTAATTGCAGGCTCTCATGAATTATGGGTGGTAATACTTCGTCGAGGGCACTGGAGTGCAATCCAGGTAAATAGGAACATTTAGGCAGACTGTCCGATACTTTTTTTTCGGTGAAATCCACCAGGCGTTGTGCGGGTGCGACAAATTTGCCGCCTCCTGCAGTGAAGGCCTTTCGTTCTACATATTGCTGAAAATACATCATGCCCAAAGCCGAATCCAGGACCGACACCGGCTGCTGACAGGTTTGTTCAAAATCCTTCTGCTTTTTGAGTTGTTTTAGATCATCTGCTTCGACGGTTACCACGATACCACTATTGGCAAAAGGATTATTACGACGCGAGGGACTCCAGCCGTTTACGACCAGTTCGCCTGGCGCAGTAGCAGCAGGGGCGATGATACCTCCCGGGCACATACAAAATGAAAAGACGCCCTTCGGGCCTACCTGCTGTACGAGGCTATAGGATGCTGGTGGAAGAAAAGGATCTCTTATAGCACTGTGGTATTGAGACCTGTCGACAAGTGCCTGGGGATGTTCAGCCCTTACGCCCAGCGCAATAGGCTTGGGCTCGATCAATAAACGCCGGTTATAGAGCAATTCAAATATATCCCGGGCTGAATGACCTGTTGCCAACACCAGCGCATCTGCGTCAATGGTGGCGCCCATTGCTGTGCGCACCCCGGTTACCTTTTCATTTTTAATTGCCAGGTCTACCAGCTTTGTTTCAAATAGCAACTCACCACCACATTCCAGGATCTTTTCGCGCATGGCAGTGATGATATGCGGGAGTTTATTGGTGCCGATATGCGGATGTGCTTCGTAAAGGATTTTTTCGTCGGCGCCAAAATGCACAAAAAGGTTGAGTATCCTGTTCACATCACCACGCTTTGAACTGCGGGTATAGAGTTTGCCATCGCTATAAGTGCCGGCGCCGCCTTCACCAAAACAATAGTTGCTTTCAGGGTTTAATTCTCCTTCCTTATTTAAAAGAGCCAGGTCGCGGCGACGTGCCCTGACATCTTTCCCTCTTTCAAGTATGATGGGTTTTATGCCTGCTTCGATCAGTTTTAACGCGGTAAATAAACCGGCGGGGCCGGCGCCGGCTATTGCGACTTTTTTGCCGGCCTGGCCAACGTATTCAAAGTTGAACTGTTGCCTTACCCTTTGTTGCAAAGGTTCTTTTATAAACACTTGTAAGGTCAGGTTGACCCAGGGTTGTTTACTCCTGGCATCGATGGATTGCCGGATGATGTTATAGCCGCTGATATCGCCAGGTTTAATGCCTTCTGATTGCGCGATATATCGTTTAACGCTTAAGTCACTGGCTGCTTCGGAGGGAAGCAATTTTAAAGATATTTTTCTTTGCATGGTCAGGTTTTTATCCTGAAAACAATCCGGCACAAAGCTAGGGTTAATGTCATCATTGCGGATTAAATTTTTAAACAGACAAAACGTCGCAGCCTCATGCTGCCACTGCCATTCGAGTGACAGTTTTTTTTCAAACTAATTGATACTGTTAGGTTGTAAACCAAATAATTTTTTTATCGGATTTTTTCTTGCCCTGATAAAGAAATATCTCTATCTTCAAAGGGTGTAGATCTTGTAAAGAAATCCTGTGCGGGTTTATTTTTTTTATCGTTATCGGCTCTTGATTATTTTAAATTGCCATTCGGGAAAAAGGTAAATTTACCGGCATCATTAATACAAGTTTCTTAGTTTACCCGTTTACTTTTTGGAAGCATGCCCAGGAATAAAAAAACAATCTGGTTGATGAAGAGGTTGCGTTTTTTTAATGGGTTGTTTTTTGAAATTTCCAAATTTTTCTCAGGAAAAATTTATGAAATGAGATAGTGTTTCAGCTAGTTAAAAAAGGCCTGAATAAAAATTTTTTTTTATCCAATAAATGTTGATATTCGCCGTCCCGTCCAACTTTTTTTATTGACATGTGTGGAGAATTTTTTTGGACATTTTTTTCAAACGACTATAATTAACCCGCTATATAAATTGTTACGTTACTGATGGAGAAAAATGCTGAAAAGGTTTGGTCAAATTGTTTGAAGATCATCAAGGATATTGTTGAATGGCAGCATTACAAAACCTGGTTCGAACCTATCCATCCTGTTTCCTTAAAAAATAATGTTCTCGTTATCCAGGTACCAAGTCAGTTCTTCTTTGAGTACCTCGAGGAGCATTATGTAAATTTATTGGCAAAGACTTTGAAGAGAGAATTGGGAAAAGATGCCCATCTGGAATATCGGATCATGGTGGATAGCGGAAACAGCAAGAACAAGCCACTGACCATGGATGTTACCGGACAGGGTTATAAAACTTTTTCCAATAATGAAATGGATTTCCCCCTGGTCATCAACAATCCTGTAAAGAATCCTTTTGTAATTCCCGGTCTGAAGAAAATGCAGATCGATCCCCAGTTAAATCATATTTACACATTCGATACATTTATTGAGGGCGATTGCAACAGGGTAGCCAGGCGCGCCGGTAAAACGGTTGCCGAAAAACCTGGTGCGAATTCCTTTAATCCCCTGGTCATTTATGGCGGTGTAGGCCTGGGTAAAACGCACCTGGCGCAGGCCATCGGTAATGAAGTCAAGAAGCTTCATCCCAATAAAGTGGTGCTGTACGTGAGCTCTGAAAAGTTCATCAACCAATTCATGGATCACGGGCGCAACAATGCCATCAACGACTTTATTCATTTTTACCAGATGATCGATGTGCTGATCATCGACGATGTTCAGTTCTTTAATAAGGCTGAAAAATCACAGGATGCTTTTTTTGCTATTTTCAATCACCTGCATCAATCTCATAAGCAACTGATCCTTACTTCCGACAAGTCACCAAAAGACCTCGACGGGGTCCAGGAAAGGTTGTTGAGCCGTTTTCGCTGGGGGCTTAGCGCCGATATGCAGATCCCGGATTATGATACCCGCATTGAGATACTTGAGAAAAAGATGAAAAATGACGGGTTGGAGATGCCTAAAGAGGTGGTGAAATACATTGCTTATAATATTAACAGTAATATCAGGGAGTTAGAAGGTGCCCTGATCTCGCTGTTGGCACAATCTTCGCTTAACAGGAGAGAGATTGACCTAGATTTAGCAAAGAAAGTGTTACGAAACTTTATAAAATCATCCAGCAAAGAGATCACAATAGATACCATACAGCGTATGGTTTGTGAGTACTTTGACGTCTCCTACGATAAACTGTTGCAGAAGACCCGCAAAAGAGAGATCGTGCAGGCCCGGCAGATCACAATGTACCTGGCTAAGGCATTTACCAAGAATTCTCTCAAAACGATCGGTGAACATTTTGGCGGAAGAGACCATACCACTGTTATTCACTCCTGCCAGACCGTAAAAGACCTGATGGATACTGATACTGTGTTCCGTGAAAATGTGTTGGAGCTTCAGCAAAAGGTCCAGTTGGCTGCGATGTAATTAAGAAAATATTTTATAAGGCATCC
>JAEYVW010000161.1 GCA_023429365.1 Bacteroidota bacterium | reverse complement strand
AAACACAAACAGGCGCCAGGATATAGGCTGCTACTGATAGGTCCATCTTCATCCCATACCACAAAGTCGACAAAGCTGTTCCCCTGGTAAGCTGGCTGGTCTTTTCGAGATGATACAATAGAAAACTAATGCGCATCAATTCAAAGAAAAATACCCAGCTGATAAAATAAAGCAGTAAAAATTTGAACTTCGAAGTCATGCTAAAAATAAAAACCGGCAGGATCATATCCATGCCGGTTCAAAAAGTTGCTTCTAATAACTGTCTAGCTTATTTTTTCCACCTGCATGTAATTCAGTTCAACAGGCGTAGACCGGCCGAATATCTTAACCGTTACTTTTAATTTCTTCTTTTCATCATTTACATCTTCGATCACACCGTTAAAGTCGTTGAACGGTCCTTCGATGATCTTGATTGTCTCCCCTACGATAAATGGCTCGCTCATGCTTATACCGCCTGCTTCCGCCATTTCATCCATTTTACCAAGCATCTTGTTCACTTCCGCTTTTCGCAGGGCGATTGGATTTTCTTTACCAAGGAAATGAATAACGCTGTTGGTATTCTTAATGGTATCCCTGAGATCGTCACTGAGTTTTCCGTCGAGCACTTCAATCATCACATAGCCGGGATAGTAGTTGCGCTCACGCATGACCTTTTTCCCGTTCACTACTTTATATACTTTCTCCACGGGCAGGAAAACCTGTTTGACCACATCGCTCCAGCCGCCTCTCGATATCTCTTTGTCGAGGTATTCTTTTACCTTTCTTTCCTTACCGCTAACTACCCGAAGTACGAACCACTTTGAGTCCTGCTGCGCATGCTCTTTATTTTCCGTCGTAGCTTCCATTAGTTATAGAATTGATTATATACAAATTTCAAAGTACCGGCGATCCCCATATCCATCAGCCAGATAACCCCGGTAATAATAATGGTGGCAACGAGTACGATCATGGTGGACTGTTGAAGCTGCTGCCAGTTAGGCCAGGTCACTTTTTCAGTAAGTTCCTTGTACGACTCTTTTAAATAACTGGTAATCTTGTTCATACAACAATTTAAAATTTGAAATTTTGAAAATTTGAAAATGAACTTACAAAGTCGACATTTTTCAAATTATCAGTTTATTTCGCACGGGCACTAGGATTCGAACCCAGATCAAAGGTTTTGGAGACCCGTATGCTACCGTTGCACCATGCCCGTAGAGCGGCCTCCCCAAACCCCTCTAAAGGAGGGGCCTAAGAAAACCTTCGAATAAAAGAACTTTTGACAAAAACAAAGTACTTAAGCTTTTCACCTAAGTACTTTGCAAATTTATAAAAACTCTCCGCAAAGTCCCCCTTTGGGGGATTTAGGGGGCTTTATTTAATGATCTCAGTCACCTGGCCGGCACCGACAGTACGACCACCTTCGCGGATCGCGAACTTCAAACCTTTTTCCATCGCGATTGGCTGGATCAATTTTACTGTCAGCGATGTGTTATCGCCAGGCATTACCATCTCAGTTCCTGCGTTCAGTTCTACTTCACCGGTAACGTCTGTTGTACGGAAGTAGAATTGAGGACGATATTTGTTAAAGAATGGTGTATGACGACCACCTTCATCTTTGCTCAGTACGTAAACTTCGCATTTGAATTCAGTGTGTGGAGTGATAGATCCTGGTTTTACGATTACCATACCACGACGGATCTGGGTTTTCTCAATACCACGGAGCAGCAGACCTGCGTTATCACCAGCTTCACCCTCATCCAGCAGTTTGCGGAACATTTCCACACCTGTAACGGTTGAAGTCAGGGGCTGTTCGATCAGACCTACGATTTCAACAGGCTCACCAACTTTGATACGACCTCTTTCGATACGTCCTGTAGCAACAGTACCACGACCTGTGATAGAGAATACATCCTCTACAGACATCAGGAATGGCAGATCAACCGGACGTGGAGGCAGCGGAATATAGCTATCAACGGCAGCCATCAGTTCGTTCACTGCGGTTACCCATTGCTCTGTGCCAGCCAGGGCGCCAGTTGCAGAACCTTTGATGATCGGAGTGTTATCGCCATCGAAGCCGTTCTTAGTCAACAGCTCGCGAATTTCCATTTCAACGAGTTCCAAAAGCTCAGGATCGTCAACCAGGTCAACTTTATTCATGAAAACCACCATGCTGGGTACACCTACCTGACGGGCAAGCAGGATGTGCTCCCTTGTTTGGGGCATAGGACCATCAGTAGCGGCTACAACTAAAATAGCACCGTCCATCTGGGCCGCACCGGTGATCATGTTCTTTACATAGTCAGCGTGACCAGGGCAGTCAACGTGTGCATAGTGACGGTTATCAGTTTGATATTCAACGTGCGCAGTGTTGATCGTGATACCTCTTTCTTTTTCCTCTGGGGCGCCATCAATTTCATCATATTTTCTCGCCTGTGCAAGACCTCTTTTAGAAAGGATCTCGGTAATAGCGGCAGTCAATGTGGTTTTACCATGGTCAACGTGACCAATTGTGCCAATGTTTACGTGGGGTTTCTCCCTCTTGAAGGTCTCTTTTGACATTGTTATCGATTTTTAGTTGTGTTTCGAATGTTTGTTTAGTTATTGAACAAAGCGTTGAGCCGTTAAAGGGAATTGAACCCTTGACCTCTTCCTTACCAAGGAAGTGCTCTACCACTGAGCTACAACGGCAATAGTTCAGTAGGCAGTTACAGTTGGCAGTTCCCGGGCAGTGCCGCCGAGCAACTGCAGACTATCAACAGCAGGCTACCAACTGATGAGAGCGGAAGACGAGGCTCGAACTCGCCACCTATAGCTTGGAAGGCTATCGCTCTACCAAATGAGCTACTTCCGCTGATTGTTTGAAAATAGGAAAGCCCTGGTTTTTGCAAGCTTTCAATTTTTCAAAAAAGAACTGTTGTTGTGGAGTCGTTTAAAACATCTTCACATTTTCACATCTCCACATTTTCAAATTAAAAAGTGGGCAGAGAAGGATTCGAACCTCCGTACTCCGAAGAGAACAGATTTACAGTCTGTCGCCTTTAGCCACTCGGCCATCTGCCCAAAACAAGATCAAAACAAAGCTGCCTTTGCCCTCCTTGCTAGCTGAGCCACTTGTCGGAATCGAACCAACGACCTACTGATTACAAATCAGTTGCTCTACCAGCTGAGCTAAAGTGGCGCTTTTTCCTTATTTATCAAGGCATACCGCCGAGAAAAATGTAATAATAAAGAACTTACCCCTAAAATTTTAGGAAGGCAAAGGTAAGGGAATTTAAGAATTGCAAAAATTTTGAAAGGGGAATTTTTTATTTGTTTTCAGGTAGTTGGGTGC
>JAEYVW010000133.1 GCA_023429365.1 Bacteroidota bacterium | reverse complement strand
AAGCCCTTGTATTAACACCCACCAGGGAGTTGGCTATACAGATCGAGGAAAGTTTCAAATCTTATGGCCGATACCTTGACCTTAACCACCTGGTAATTTTTGGCGGCGTATCACAAGTGCCACAGGTAAATGCGCTTCGACGCGGAGTGGATATATTAGTTGCCACACCTGGCCGTCTGCTCGACCTGATGAACCAGGGACAGATTTCATTACGCGATATCAGGTACTTTGTATTGGACGAAGCAGACCGGATGCTGGATATGGGTTTTGTACACGATGTAAAAAAGATCATTGCAAAACTCCCTGTAAAAAGACAGACCCTGTTTTTCTCCGCTACCATGCCACCGGAAATTCAGCGACTTGCCGACGTACTATTGACCGATCCTGTGAAGGTGGAAGTTACACCTGTGTCATCAACAGCTGACACCATTCAGCAGGAATTGTATTTTGTAGAAAAGCAAAATAAAAAATCGCTGCTTGTTCACCTTTTGCAGGACCAGGAGATCCGTACCGTGCTGGTATTTAGTCGCACCAAACATGGCGCGGATAAGATCGCGAGGGGTCTCAATGCAGAAGGCATCAGGTCGGAGGCGATACATGGAAATAAATCGCAGAACGCAAGGCAGCAGGCTTTGTCAAATTTTAAGTCCAGGAGAACAAGGGTATTGGTAGCAACCGATATTGCGGCCCGTGGTATTGATATCGACGAACTGACACATGTTATTAACCACGATCTGCCTGATACTCCCGAAACCTATGTACACCGCATTGGTCGTACAGGCAGAGCGGGTGCGAGTGGTATTGCCATCTCATTTTGTGATGCAGATGAAAGGGAAGAGTTGCGCGATATCCAAAAGCTAATTAATAAAAGCCTCCCTGTAGTTTTGGATCATCCCTTTGCTGTGACGCATACCAGCCCGGTGGTTAAAAGACCTTTGGTACAGCGTTCAAGACCGCAGGGCAGAAGACCACACCATCATGGCCCGAGACAGGCACAAGGTCAAAGGAATAGCAGTCCGTCTTTTTCCGGGCGTTCTTAAACCCTGATAAAATAACTTTAATAGATATGTAAGAGTCCCGGTTATCCATGCACAGCTGGTAACCGGGACTTTTTATAATATTCAGGAAAGAGCTCCCGCTTCAGCTTTCAAAGGTTTGATATTTTGGTTCACACTGAATAAGTTTTCAGGATCATATTTTGCTTTTATCTCGGCAAGTCGGTTGTAGTTTTCTCCGTAAGTAGCCCTTATCCGGTCTTCACCTTCTTCCATCATGAAATTGACATAAGCACCACCCGCTGAATATGGATGATGCTCATTCCAGTAGTTCTTCGCCCAGTTAGTGATCTTCTCCTTATTGGATGGGTCGGGATCTACACCAACGATGACAAGTGCGTAGTTTGCATCACGGTAATTCCACGCCGTTTCGGTTTTACCCGGTTTTGAAGCAGCACCATTTACGGGGTACATATGCATCGAGCTTAATGGTGTAGGTAATTCATTTGCATATTTAATATGTAAGTCGATGGCTTCCGGCGTCAGGTCTTTTACAAAATCCGCTTTCCAGTACCAGAGAAAACCGGGCGGGTAAAGCCCGTCAAAAAGCGTTTGCAGCGCAGGCACGGTGATGGGTCCCACAAAATCCAGCGCCGGTGTATTATAAGAACGTATAGGGTCAAATACTTCCCCGGCTTTATCCAGGTCACCAGTGTAGCACCAAACAATGCCGCACATTTTTTTCAGATGCAGTTGTTCTGGAAAAGGAGCAACAGGTGGAACGGTCAGCGTTGCAAAAAAGCCATATACATTGTTTGGCGCTCTACTGATAAAGTCGTGATACCAGGTCAGCATTTCTTTTGTGTCATCAATATGCCATAGCATAGGCCCGCCATAAACAGTATGCACCGGGCAAAGTTTGAAAACAAAAGACACCACGACACCAAAATTGCCGCCACCGCCACGCAATGCCCAGTATAGATCCTGGTTTTCTTTTGCAGATGCATTCACCAATTTACCGTTGGCCAGCACTACTTCTGCCTCCAGCAGGTTGTCAATGGTAAGGCCGTATTGCCTGGTCATATAACCCAGACCGCCTCCCAGGGTGAGACCCGAAACACCTGTTGTTCCGAAAATGCCTGCCGGGACTGTCATACCCACTTCATGTGTTGCAGCATCCATTTCTTTTAAAAGGCAACCGGCCTGCACCCTGACAGTCTTGGCCGAAGCATCAATTTTTATTTCTTTCAAAGATGAAAGGTCAATCACCAGAGCGTTGTCAGCGATGCCCAGTCCTCCTGCATTATGACCTCCGCCTCTTACTGCAAGTAATATGTCGTTTTCCTTCGCAAAATTTATACAGCTAACTATGTCGGTGACATCCCCGCAATAAGCAATTGCAGCAGGATACTTATCGATCATGCCGTTGTAAACTTTTCGGCTTTCATTATATGCAGGGTCGGTTGCCAGGACCAGCTTACCATGCAGATTATTTTTTAAAGGATCGAAATTCTTTTTCATAATTTTTTGTTTAGTTATGTTTCTTTTTTCGTTCGGCCGCGATAGGTTCAAATGGGCCATATTTATGTTGCTCCTGTGAGAAACTGTCTGCATAGGGACCAAAAGGATGATCGATGGCTTTTGTCCTGATATCGGGCCAGTCCTTGAGGAAGTCTGAATGTGGCCTGGGCCTGGAGTTAATGAAAGCGGCCACATCCCAACATTCTTCATCGCTTAGCTGACTTTGACCGTGGCGAACGCCATAAGGCATATTGTTTTTAATAAACCCAGCCAGAAGACTGAGACGATACATGCCTGAACCGGTGTTATAGCTGCCTGATCCCCACAGGGGTGGATAATACAGGACAGAATCGACGCTGTATCCACCACTGCCGCTGACGCCATGACATAACTGGCATTTGGCAATGTAAACCTGTTTACCCCTGATGGTGTCAGCAGCTCTCTGCAGGTAGGGAATCCGTTCCAAACCCGCATTAACCGGTTTTGTTTTTGGCGGCACGTCTTTACCAACCCACAATATGTAAGCAGTAAGTGCTTTCATCTCCAGCATGTTTGTGTCAAGCCTTTTTCCGTCCATGCTTCGGATCATACAATCGTTGATACGAAATTGTATCGTCTCCAATATTCCGCTTCTGTTCCTGAATAAAGGATAGTTGGCCGCCACTCCCATGAAGTTTGCACTGTAGGGCGCAGCTTTTGCTCCTGCTTCCAGGTGACAACTCTGGCAATTCAGTTGGTTTGAGATCTGCGCCACAATACCTTTCGGTCCAAGGAATTTCCTGGTATTGGTGACCAGCTCCCTCCCGTATCGGATTAGTCCTGCATCTGGTGACTGTTGTATTTCCGCCGTATCAGGCGGCAATAACAACCCAGCACTCAGCGTGTCGGTTCTCTGCACTGCTTTGCCCGGTTGCGATTCAGGATTGCCTATGAAATACAGGGCAGCCAGCGCCCCGCCTACGCCAAGGCTGATTATCCCTATTTTCTTTAATGAGTACATGCGGTGCTGGTACATGAGATTAAACCGGTACTTATCTCACGAAGCAGTAACCACATCCCTTTTCCTGTGCCCTGCCAACTGCCCAAACACCGGATGGAACAACATGAATGCCGGGCAAAACACCTGCTACCCATTCTTTTTTTATTTCGGCGGCATTGCCGGAATTTCCGGCAGCAATGGCACTATATACAGTCATGGCTGCATCACAAACCAGGAATTG
>JAEYVW010000093.1 GCA_023429365.1 Bacteroidota bacterium | reverse complement strand
TAAAAGGGAAAAACAATCTGCTAAAAACCCATGGTATCAAGTCCAGTTATAAACAATACAAAAGCAGTAGAGCTTCTTTTATTGCCTTTTGCCAGTTAATGACACGAAAGAAATTTTATTCGAAGCTTAAAGGAAATAAAGATCATCATGCCTGGCTTGATGCGATCAGCAAAGCCGGGTATTCTACAGTTCCTGATGTCTGGAAAAGAAATATTACCGCGGCTATCCGCAAACATAAACTGGCTGAGGAGTAACAGCGTGTTTTGTCTGTGGCATTGCGTTGTAGCGATTCCCGAATAGCATCTGCACTACTTTTCCGGTTTAAACCTAATTGTGTTTTTGAACTTCACAGGTTCGGTTTTAACAAAGACAAACCCGATGAGTAGCGAAAGATAAGCCCTGTCGCAATTAGTTACTGTTGTATCGTTAATAGCACGGGAAATAAGCATTGAGTCCATGGTAGTCAAAGGCATCATAGAATTATTCAACAGTACCGGGTCAAAATATACTGAACTCCTGATCCCAGGAAACATCTTCTTCAAAGCTACCGTGTCATACACAGGTCTAAAGCGCGATTGTTGAACAATGAATTTTCCTGAATACTTATTTATGATCTTCTCAGTACCGAACATACAAGCCCGACAACACCCCTTTGCGAAATCACATTCGACGTGAAGCACATGTTGTACTCCATTTAGACTATCAATGACTACAGATTGTCCGCAACCGCCACAGCATGACGCGGCAAATGATTGTATGGCAATTCCAACTCCATTGGATCTTTGGATCGAACGTGTAATTAAGCTGTTACATGAGGACAGTATCAATAGAACTATTAAAACAATAGCGTTTCTCATGGTGGCTATTAACAATTTTCCGGCTGCACTCACGCCCAATCAACATCACCGGGTGAAAGACTGGCGATATAGTTCTCCGCCTGCCGCTTGCCGGTGGCCAGCATAGCTTTCATTTCTGCCGGATCGAAGATCAAACCTCCCGCGCCACCACCCAGGGGTTTGCTGGGTTTGATGATATGTATTTTCAGCGGGATCTTATCTTCAAATGGACTTTCGCGGCCACGAATGTGAAAATAATTTTCAATATCCTCATTCGAAACCCCGGCCCGTTTCATTTTCTTTTTTACCGCATCAATATAGGTAATCGCTTCGTTGTATAAAAATGGGATCACCAGGTCATTCTTACTGACATCTGTTGTAAAGATGCTGATGGTTTGCTCGAGGATCGGGAATAATGTTTTAAACTCCGGTGCTTCCGCCGGCTGATCAGAAGCCAGGAGAATGGTAAAGATCTCTTTTGCATCATTGTCGATAGCCATCTGCACGCCGGCGTATTCCCGCACACCTCCATCTACAAACTGGTGATCGGGGAATGGCTCACCGGGTACCTGCTTGTTTACTTTTACCGGTGTCATAAATACCGGCTGGCAGGCTGATGCGAGTACCGCCCTTCTAAAATGTTCCGCATTTACCAGCCTGCGCACCTCGTAATATTTGGATGGGATAGGTTCCTGCACGGTTGTGAACACCACCAGCTCTTCGGTTTGAAGACAGGTTGTATTCAGGAAAATCTCTTTACCCGATTCAATCAGTTCGTCATAAAATGCATCAGTGTAGTATTTGTTGATCGTATCCCATAAAGGAGTCACCTCAAATATGGCGTCTTTATTCAGACGGTTACCAATATTATCCTTGATGACGATGTCCTCCGTTTTTTGCGTGGTATATAATTCTTCGAGCAAGTCGGTTTTACCCAATGCCGCCAGGGGAACGATCAGCGCACCGGTACTGGTTCCTACCAGGACATCGAAGTCGAGGGCAAAATTTTCGACCAGGTGCTTGTACACGCCAACGGCAAATGCGCCCTTGGATCCGCCTCCGCTTATAACCAATGCTTTTTTCATAGTTGTAAGTTTATTGGTTAAATACTGGCGTTTTTGATTTATCCTTATTCAGCCTGATACCGATATGCGCCTGTATCCACCAACTATTCAAATGATAATCGCGATGTGCGGTAAAACTCAACAATGCTTTTTGCAACAGTTCAAGCCCAATACCCAAACCCGCCAGTCTTTGTTCTTCAGTGCCCCAGGTATGTTCACCGATCAGTTGCAGGTTGGCCAGCCCGGCCAGTTCGCCGAGGTTGAGCGACTTTATCTTAAAAGCAAGCGACGGACCTATAAGCCCTGAAAATTTTTTGTTGGCATAAACAAAGCCCGCATTGGCGCCGACGCGCAACTTATGTTGTATGATCGTGTATTGGGGGTTTAGCTGGAGACCGCCTGCATACAGGTCAGGCGCTGCATGGAAATTACTGATCACTCCATTGTCGAGTTTCAGGTAGGTGACCCATCCTTTTCGAAATTCTGTATCATTGGGATCCTGTGAATGTGCGTGCAGGCAAAGGAGCAGGCAGCCGAGGATAAGCATCCTGCCGGGGAGAAGGTTTTGCATAAGCGAGGTTTAATATAGTAAATGTAACTATTAAACCAGGCCCTGGCAATACTCGAAAGTGGTGATAAGGTTTACAATTCCTTTCTTAACCTGGCCACGGGTATCAGCAAGAATTTACAATCTGCCGTTTAATCAGTAAACTCCATTTCAAAGTGAATTGCCATATTGGAATACTTTTTTTCTATTGATACCATTGAAAAGACGCTATATGTCGCTGCTTGAAGCCCTTTTTTCATGTGTATTTTGAAGAATATGGAATCGCCACACTGTAATATTTCGTGATTTTTAAAAAAGGCACCACTATGATGACGATAAAACCCTGCAAGAACAAAGTATTTGTCAAAGTCTATAG
>JAEYVW010000092.1 GCA_023429365.1 Bacteroidota bacterium | reverse complement strand
TGGCTGAGAGCTGCCGTCTTGGGAGCCAATGACGGGATTATTTCCGTTTCAAGCCTGGCAATCGGTGTTGCAACAGCCAGCACGACAAGAGACCCTATTCTATTAGCGACGATTGCAGGGCTTGTTGCAGGGGCCCTATCTATGGCGGCTGGGGAGTATGTCTCAGTGAGTTCACAAACAGATATTGAGAAAGCTGACATTGAAAGAGAAAAACAGGAGCTTGAAACAATGCCAGAAGCAGAACTGAAAATACTGGCTGAAATATATGAAAAAAGGGGACTAAAAAAGGAAACCGCTTTACAAGTTGCTAAAGAACTAACAGAAGCAGACGCGCTGGGAACCCATATTCGTGATGAATTAGGTATTAACGAAATGAGCCAGGCAAAACCAATACAGGCGGCTTTTGCTTCGGGGGCAGCGTTTACTGTTGGTGGACTTTTGCCTCTACTGGTGACAATCTTCGCGAGAGTTTCCGAGATGGAATATTTTCTCTATGGCTTTACAATACTGTCGCTTGTTTTTCTTGGAGCAGTAGCGGCAAAAACCGGCGGCTCAAGCATAAAAAAAGCAGTGATAAGAATTGTAATTTGGGGGACAATCGCAATGGGTTTATCAGCCCTGGTAGGATACATTTTTGGTGTGAATGTATAAGCATAAAGCGCATTCGTTATTCAGTCGATCCACGGAAACGCCGCCTGACAGTGAGATGGCGAAATGCCGGCTTTCAGTATAAAGGCTTAACTCCATTAGCACGCTTTTTCAACTTCCTTCTTAGAATAGCGGACGATCTTTGGAATGTAAACCCGACAATATATCTTTACCCCGGTTCAAGACCGGACCAGAATCCAACAACGGGCCGGGCGACAGTTAACTTGGCGAAGGCACATCGCAAAGCCTCAGAAGTTGGCAGTCATGTCAAAATGTATTAAGGACGTTAATTCAACATATTAATAACAAAGTATAAAAAGATACGGCCATTGTTTGCTTATAAATTTTCCATCTAAAACCAGGTTTTCCTGGCCAACTAACTGAAATGAAAAAAAACGCCATCTTCATTTGCTTCTTCTGCATGCTTTCGTTTGCTTCACATTCTCAACTCATGGTATCAAAATTAATCGGCAAAGACGCCGCCAAGTTCGGCCCTGGTTATGGTCTGTTTACTTATCTTGACTTTCCATTGGCAAGCGAGAATCAAAGCTTTCGGGTAGAACTGATGGATCTGGCTTTCTTCCCAACCAAAGGTGAGAATTTGTTTACTTCTACTGCCGACGCCAGAGGTTATATTTCAATTAAACTGGGTTATAAATACGTGTTCAGTGAAACACAAGCTGGTTTCTATGTAATACCTTCTGCAGGATATTGTAGGACAGTTTTTGCCCGCGAGGCAGAAGACGCCACGTATGGAGATGGTATTGCCGGTGCGCTTGAGGGTGGATATTCGCTGGAAGTTGGACAAAAAGGCCATACTCTCAATTTCGGATTGAAGTATGAGTATGACCGTGGCAACGCTACACATACCCTCCAATCCATAGGATTTCGTTTCTCTTATGCCTTTGGATTGTTTCGAAGAAAAGAATAACAACATCAGGCCAAACGAAATCAATCCTGCACGATAATCACCCCCTTCCCGCACCAGGTTCTGACGTTAAATGGCTTTCGAAAAATAAACGAGAATGAAGAAATTTTTAATAGCAATAGTAATATCAACTATTACCACTAATTTATTTTGCCAGTCTGACTCGACAAAAATTTCATTTGTATCATACTGGTCAATTGGAGATAGTTATGACTTCAAAGTATCAAAAATAAAACAACAGTGGAAAAAAGGAGTCTTATCAGAAGACGAAAAGCAGGAATACATAGCAAATTTTACAGTAATTGATTCTACAGAGAATTCATATACCATTAGATGGAGTTATGAAAATGATTTAGGTAACACTTACCGAATTCCGGAAAAACTTCTCAGCAAGCTCTCCAAATATAAAATCACAGAGATAGAATATAAAACTTCAGAAGTTGGAGAATTAATCGAAATATTGAATTGGGAAGAGGTTGGTAAGACGATGAATAACATGTTTGATGACATGGTTGAAGTTTTAAGTCAAGAAGACAGCAAAAAAAGAGAATCTTATAAAACTGCGATGCAGCCAATAAAGGAAATTTATAGCTCCAAACAAGGTGTTGAACAACTTGTTTTAAAAGAGTTGCAATATTTTCATTTTCCTATGGGTGTTGAATTAAATATTTCCGAACCAACGTACTTTGATGATGAGCTACCTAATATGTTTGGCGGTAACCCTATAAAGGCTAAATCCAAATTGTACTTTGAAAGCATAGATTTTGATGAAAGTTTTTGTGTGCTTAAGCACGAAATGAATTTGAATACAGTCGACACAAGAGAATTTTTAGAACAAGTGTTTAAGAAAATGAGTCTAGATGACAAAGAATTGGAAAAAGCTTTACAAACTGCTGTTTTTGAAATTAAAGACACAAATACCTACGAATATTACTACTATCCAGGAGTTCCTCATAAAATAGAGACTATACGTGAGACTATTGTGGATATTGACAAAGAGAAGTCCAAAAGAATTGATAAAATTACTATTGAATTAATGTATAATGAATAGAAAAACCTACTACAACCCCAGACCGATCGATAGAAAACGGTGCCGGTAAATTATCGTGCTTCTTCACGCCCTCAACTTAGCTCCAACTATTATGCGATCCATAGTCATAGTAATCCTTTTAATTTCACTCCATCAGGAAGCATGCGGGCAGTCATTCCTGAACGACTATAAAAGATTCAGACTGGAGAAAGCACGAACAATCCCAAACTCAAAGAAAAAAAAGGAAATTAAAAGGTTCGTAAAGTCGCAAATAGTGGAACTTGATACTATTTTTAAATCTTACAAAGCGAAAACCAATTTTGATTTCAATACTGCCGACACTTTATTCTTAATCTATGACTCCCCTGATGAATCACCATTTACAAGTGATATTATAATCTGGTCTGGCAATGACACCATTTCATACGTACAGGGATTCGAACGAATTAAGCCATTCAAATTCAAAAGGACAGTTGCTTATACGCCATTTATTTATAAGACAGAAAGCCCACGCGATTTCAGGATTGTGACAGAAAGAGATTCGCTACTAACACTAGTTTCAAAGCGAGACTTTGAGACAATAAACCATTTAGGTGACCATCAAAGTATCAGCGACGGCAGTCATATAAGTATTTATGTAGCCTACAAGGACGGCAGACAATATAAGTTTGAGACTTGTTTTCCAAAAAAGTTTACAATTCCCGAAGTTTACATTAAGGACTGACTACACCTAATGAAGATAGAAAAACTTAAAAAGCTTTTAGATTTCTTGCCGCTGCTTATCCTGGTATGTGTTGCGATTGCCTTGCGATGGTCCGTATAAACAGGCCCTCAGACACGCACAGTTTCTACCACTAATTCACCGACTCCCTATCTTTGCGACTAAGGATTGAATCATATGAACATTGAATTTAACCGCAATGAAGATGCGATGAAACTTTCTCTGGGGGAAATGCGCAGGCGACTGGAAAAGATCTATGAGGGTGGAGGAAAAAAAGCGATCGAAAAGCAAAAAGAGAAAAATAAACTCACCCCAAGAGAACGGATCCAATACCTGCTGGATGCCGATAAACCATTTATAGAGATCGGCGCATTCGCGGGCTACGACATGTACCCCGAACAGGGTGGCTGCCCTGCAGGTGGCACCGTGGCGGGTGTTGGCTATGTGAGCGGTAAGCAATGCGTGATCATCGCCAACGATCAAACCGTAAAGGCGGGGGCCTGGTTTCCTATCACCGGCAAAAAGAACCTGCGGCTGCAGGAGATCGCCATGGAAAATAATCTCCCCGTCATATATCTTGTTGACAGCGCAGGCGTATTCCTGCCGATGCAGGATGAGATATTCCCCGACAAAGAACATTTTGGCCGCATATTCCGCAACAACGCGAGGATGAGCGCTATGGGTATCACACAAATTGCCGCGGTGATGGGACCCTGCGTGGCAGGTGGCGCTTACCTGCCGATCATGAGTGATGAAACCCTGATGGTGGAAGGCAATGGTTCGATCTACCTCGCAGGACCCTACCTGGTAAAAGCCGCCATTGGCGAAAACGTAGATAACGAAACGCTGGGTGGCGCCGTCACCCATACAGAAATATCGGGTATTGCCGACTACAAGTTCGACACCGAACAGGCCTGCATGGATCATATCAAAACGATGATGGGCATGCTGGGTGCCGGGCCCACGGCGGGCTTTGACCGGATCGCTGCCAAACCGCCTGCGAAAAATCCTGGAGAACTCTATGGCATCTTCCCCTCCGATGGAAAGCCTTACGATGTGCTGGATATAATCGAACGACTTGTCGATGATTCCGTATTTGAACAATTCAAGGAAGACTATGGCAAAACCATTGTATGCGGCTATGGCCGGATCGATGGATGGGCTATGGGGATTGTGGCCAACCAGCGACTGGTGGTAAAAGCCAAAAAAAGCAGTAAAAGCGGAAGCACCGAAAGCATGGAAATGCAAATGGGTGGTGTGATCTACAACGATAGCGCTGATAAAGCCGCACGCTTTATCCTGAATTGCAACCAGAAAAAAATTCCCCTGGTCTTCCTGCAGGATGTAACAGGATTTATGGTGGGCAGCCGTAGTGAACACGCAGGCATCATCAAGGACGGTGCAAAACTGGTGAATGCTGTTGCCAACTCCATCGTACCAAAGATCACGATCGTAACAGGCAACTCGTATGGAGCCGGCAACTATGCCATGTGTGGCAAAGCCTATGATCCCCGCTTCATCTATGCCTGGCCGACGGCAAAGATCGCCGTGATGGGTGGCGATGCCGCAGCCAAAACTTTGTTGCAGATCGAAGTGGCCTCGCTGAAAGCAAAAGGCGAAACGATCTCCGCAGAGCGCGAAAAGAAATTACTGGATGAAATAAAAAGCCGTTACGACCGGCAGACCTCACCCTACTACGCTGCCGCAAGATTATGGGTCGACGATATCATCGATCCGCTCGACACCAGGAAAGTGATCTCTGAAGGCATTCACGCAGCCAATCAAAATGCCGATATCAGCGAACTT
>JAEYVW010000088.1 GCA_023429365.1 Bacteroidota bacterium | reverse complement strand
CGGATGGCCATATCGAGTTCATCATATTCCTGGTCGATGGCGAGCATGAAGATCATACCCACATTTGCACCCGCAGAAAAGTTGGGACCTTCATTGGCGATCACGAGGCCTTTATAACCTTTTTCAGCTTTATCGATAGCGGTTTGAATGCCGCTGAGTACATCGCCGCCGATGCTGCCCATCTTGGTAAACCATTGCAGGCCTAGTACATCATCGCCGAGATTATAAAGTTTACAGCTTGCGTTTTTCCAAACCAGTTTGTCCTGGTAGTTGCTCATGACGATAAACGCTTCGCCACCGGGTAAGGGTTTGTATGACTTAGATGCGGAATCGTAGAAATATTTTTTACCGGCTTCAACCTTGTAAAATGATTTATGACCGGCTTCCAGCATTTCTTTCACCCAAGGGGCAACGGCATAGCCCGCATCCTGCATGGCTTTTGCAGTTTTTTCAACACCCAGTACATCCCAGCTTTCGAAAGCACCGATCTCCCATCCGAATCCGGCCATCATTGCATCATCAACACGATACAACTCATCGCTGATCTCGGGGATACGATGAGAGATATAGGAAAATAATCCGTAATGAAAATGGCGATAGAATTCACCCGCCTTATCCTGGCCTGCTACCAGCATTTTCAATCTTGTGTTGAGATCGTCAATAGGTTTTGCGGTTTCGATCGTGGCGAACTTCGACTTTTTACGGGGTTCGTATTCCAGGGTCGAAAGGTTTAAAACCTGTATTTCTTTATCTGATTTTCGTTCTTCAGGACTGCCCTGAGTGATGGGTAATTTTATTTTCTTAAAAAAGCCCTGTCCTGTTTTATCACCAAGCCAGTTTTTTTCAAGAACCTTATTCAGCCATTCGGGAATGGAGAATGTATCACGGGCTTCATCATTTGGGCAATTATCCTGCACGCCTTTGGCCACTTTTACGAGGGTATCGATACCAACAACATCCGCTGTCCTGAAAGTTGCTGATTTAGGCCTGCCAATGATCGGACCGGTCAGGGCATCTATTTCATCGATTGAAAGTCCAAGTTTGTCAACCAGCCGAAATATCGACATGATCCCATACACACCAATGCGATTTGCGATAAATGCAGGGGTGTCTTTACACAAAACGGTTGTTTTACCGAGGTACAGATCGCCATAGTGCATCAGGAAATCAACCACGGCGGAGTCGGTATCCGGTGTAGGGATGATTTCCAGCAACCGCAGGTAACGTGGCGGATTAAAGAAGTGTGTGCCACAAAAATGTTTCCTGAAATCTTCCGAGCGGCCTTCAGACATCATGTGGATCGGGATACCGGAAGTATTGGAAGTAACCAGGGTGCCAGGTTTGCGAAACTGTTCTACTTTATCATAAATCAGTTTTTTTATATCGAGGCGCTCCACCACCACTTCAATGATCCAGTCGCAGCCGGCAATATCTTTCATGTTGTCGTCGAAATTGCCGGTGGTGATTTTCTTAACAACATCCTTGGTATAAACAGGGGAGGGATTACTTTTTACAGCTGCGGTCAACGCATCATTCACCAGTTTATTTCTTTCCGCGGGCTTTGTACTCTCCGCGGCTTCCCTGGGGACCATGTCCAGCAATAAGACCTGTAAACCTACACCTGCAAAATGGCAGGCAATCCTAGATCCCATGACACCGCTGCCGAGGACAGCTATTTTTTTAATCGTGCGATTCATATAGTCTTAAAATTTGGCTGTAAAAAATAGTTAGTTAAACAACTATTTTGTTGGTCGAAGATAAGCGTTTTTTTAATTCACTTTCATGAGAAAGGAACATGATAAACATGAAAATCGGGGTAACTTATTTAGACTTCGCGGCCTTTTTTAGAAGGATTTTGTTTTTCCTTGCTTCGCGGTCCGTTTTTTTGAGACCAATACTGCTGCTGATGCCGCTAAAGGTGATTTTGACCAGGTAATTCACAGCTGAGCGGTCACGCAGACGGTAAGTAAATACGGTAGCCGTATTCTTTTTATTATGATTTCTTACCACAGTATTTGCAAAGAAACTTCTCAGGCGCCCGCCAAATAGTTGCTTTTTGTTTTCATTACCTGTAACGCGTATTTTCAGATCACGATAGATCATTTTTATTTTTCCATCCGCGAAAGCTTCCCGGCCTTTTACCTGCATGGTTAAACTATCCAGGTACCCTGATTTCAGTTCTGCGGAGATCAGGGGTTTTAAAACTGGATTGAATATCCGGAGATCAGCGGAGTCCATTTTTACATTCATAACAAAACCACCAAGTGGATCAATATAGGATTCATGGATGTTGAGCCGCGTAAAAAGTTTTCCTTCAAGCCGGGCAGTGGCATGGATATGGAGGCTGTCATCATCCGACAGGTTATAATTGCGAACACCTTTAATCTTTCCTTCCAGCTGTTCGACAACTATCTTGCCTGTTGCGCCTGTTTTTTCATTCACTTCTTCATAAACCACATGCGCATTGGTAAGGTTGACCGCATCCGCCAGCAGGCGTACCGGGATTTTCCTCACGAGGTTTGCAGGAAGCGACCGAACAATTCCAGGCTCCCGAGGAACTCGTTTATCCCTGAAATCTGTCAGCCTCGCATCCTTTATGGTCACTTCTCCCAGGTCAAGTACACTGTCTTTGGCGTAGCGGCCAATATCGAATGGTCCGATGGAAATAGCACCTGTCTGCGCAGTGAGGTAGTCGGCCTGGTAGCGTGAGTCGGCAACAAATGTTTTTAGATCTTTTGCCGGCCTGTAGGAAAAAGAGTCAGCGGTAAAATATTTTGTATACTTATCGTAGCCGGTATTGTACCAGTCGAAAAGATGGTTTTCATTATGATAACTTCCGGTTAACTCGTGAAGTCTGAAGGCCGCATTGGATCGCAGGATATCACGCAGGTTTAGCAGATTGGAAGAACTCACCACCAGGTTGTCGAGTTTAACCTTTTCAATCGCCAGGCGGCCCGCATGTTTACCGAGACTATCCATGGCAAATTTGTTGGCCTCGAGAAGCCGGATCCTTGTCCTCCAGTCCCAGGCACCCGCATCATTAAGCGAAATGCGGATACTATCGAGCTTGAGACCGATACTACCATCACCAGCGTCGATGCTCCGGCCTTTTGCAGATTTATAAGAGAATTTGTGTAGGGTAAGAGCAAGGCTTTGTGCTGTTAAAGATTTATTTGTTTTACCACCTGTGCGCAGATCCGAAAATTCCAGTGAGTTTCCTTTGCCATCCCAGTTAAGCGAACTGATGCCTTCATCTCTCTGCCTGGAATACTTCAGCTGCGGTTCATCAATCACCAGCCTGCCGATCTTTGTTTCGGGCCAGGGTGCATCATCAAGGTCATCATTATCATCCGAAAGACCCATCCTGATATCGATTTGAGGCTGTCTGATCTTTAGCATCGCCGTATTGACCTGTCCATCGATCATACCGGTTACATCGGCCACGATCTCCAACACAGGTAGCAATACATCGATCGAATCGCCGGAGTTATAATTGGAGTAACGCACATTCCTGAAAACAGAAGTCTCATGATCCGTGAAATTAAAACCGTTCACCTGCAGGTTGTCATAAACATTTTTGTATTCAAGCTCTTTTCCGGATGCCGAAAGACCGGTGATACGAATTTTATTACCGCTGCTTGTTGTGAGTTCATCTGCTTTCACGGCCTCAAGCCACGCGGTCAAATGCCTGCTGCTATCCCTGATATTTATTTTCGTGTTTTCACCGTGAATATCTTTTAGCTGGAATACGGCTGAACTGCTTTTTGTCTGCTGCGGAAAAGTGTTTAAGTTGATCTCCGCTTCTTTCCAGCTCACGCCATTGATAGCTGACTGTTGTATATCATCGTTGATCAGCATGGATCGGATGGAAGCCTGGCGGGCAATGATGTCGATCTCATCCGGGTTTCGGATCTGCATGGTTCCGGCCTGCAGGTGATTGTCGGGATAGCCGGAAAAGCTGACGTCGCTGAGATCGGCTGTCAGCTGACGCATTTTAAAAACGCCTTTTTTAAAATGAAGGCTGGTAACAGCGTTTTGGATGTTGTGAAGTTTTTTTGAATCCACCAGCCGCCTGCCCAAGACGGAAATATCCGCGTTCTGTAGATGCAGTTGAATATTATTCGCGAAAAAAAGATTGACTTGTCCGTCCGTGATATCCAGGTTCTCGAGTTGCATGAAATGCCCAATGCCGGCGAGTAACTGGAAAACATCACGTGGATTGTTTTTTTTCTGAACAACGGTATAGTTGATCACCGGCCGGTAGAGGTTTACTCTTTTTGCGCTTAGCTGTTTGTTAAACACGAGATCATCCCATGAAAGACCCTGCAACTCAAATTGCGGCATGCTGAGGTTATTGATCACCCTGCCCTCCTCCAGTTCCTTATAAGTGAAATTGCTCAGACTTATCCGGTTGTCATTGATCAGGATGCTGTCGAACTGGATCGAATAGGTACTATCGCTCAAAAAGTTTTCGTAATTGCGGATGGCCATTACAAATTTTTCGACGGTCAGCGGCTTGGGACCATATTTATTGATCTGCAGTCCCTGCAATTCGAAGTTATTATCATCAGAAGTAAAGGAGCTCAGGCTTCCCGATCTCGTGGTATTGATATCAAATGACGCGTTCTCCACCACCACGAAAGCGAGTTGCATATTTCCAGTCAGTTGCCGGACCAATTCATCCAGTCGGGGGGATTGAAGAGCAGGATCATTTTTCTCTTTATCTATTGTTACATCCAGTCTGAATCTCGGATTGATACAATACACCGAATCGGCTTTGATGATCTCGTGATGATAAACGGCCGCGAAATCGATATTGGTCATTTGTAATTTGTCAAAGAATACCTGGAAGGAATTCCCAGTACTATCATCCCGGGTTGCGACAACGGTACAACTGTCAAATTCCACGATCTTATTGAGCAGGTTGATTCGGAAATTACGAAAACTTAGCCTGTGCCTGCCATCGGGGAAGAGTATATCCTGGTGACTTGTGTGCAGGGAAACATTATCGCTGAATAATATCTTTTGCTCGTTGCCCGTCTGGGTTGTATCCACCAGCAGGTTGTCGAGTTGGAAATTGATATCGGTGATCACCACCGGCGGTTCTTCGGGATGGATTTTATTGATCAGGGAGAACCGGCCTTTGTCAATTCTGAACCTGTCCACTTTCAAAACTTTTAGCGCATCCTGGATTGAATTATAGATCCTTCCCATTTCATGCGGCAGGGAAAGCCCGGTATCGCTTGTTGCCGTTGTGTCTTTTGATCGTAAACGGATAACCCGGATATCAGGATAGTACACATGCATCGAGTCGATCAGTATTCTTTTTTCAAAAACAAGCGGAAAGATCTCTTTCACCCTGACGCCCACGCGGGGAATATTGAATTCATAAGATGTAGCAGCCGCGGAATCGGTTGAGGAGAAATTTGCTCTGTGCAATTCCATATTATAGCTAAACCAATTGAATTTGAATTTATCCACCTTTAAGCGGAGTCTGCCGTCTGATTGCGTATGCACCATGTCTTCGATGAGTCGTTCGGCATGGTTGATAAACCAGAAATGAAAAGCTGTCATCAATAGCAGGATACCGCCCAGGATAAAGGCAGTGATCTTGAGAATTTTAGATGACACTGGTTTCGGCATCAGGTGCGGAAAGATTAAGATTTGAATTTAGTCAATTTCGGGTTGCTAAAAAACACAAAACCAGTTAAATACATAGCTGGCCCGTATAATTAACGTTTATATCTGTGGTAATGTTACCAGCGGCGGAGGTCAAAGTTTCCCGTCATGTTCCTGGAGGTGGTTGTCGTAATGGTCGGCCCAAAAGCCGATATCGCTGATCATGGTTACAAACTCCTGGTAATCCATGCCTTCAATGTCCCTTTCGGCCACCAGGCAGAGCAGGCCCCGGCTTTCAAGGGTACCTAATTTGATGCCCATTTGCCGGGTATTAATTTCCAGGGCTTTGCGGTATAGTTCGAAGAGAGCGACGGGATTCGAGGGCAGTGTGCAGATGGGTGCCAGGCAACGAAGAAATACCCGCTCGGGATCCTCACCACCATCGGGATGGGTCATGAAAACTTCAATGGTTGAGGAACCTCTTGAGAAATACCAGGAGCTGGTGCTTTCATTATAGATAGCATCAGCTGTGGTGCCGATCTGCCGGCAGAGACGATGAATATAAGCCTTGGTAAACTCAATGTATGACATGACATGCTGGGCGTGTTAAATCCCTAAAACAATTTTTGGATGAATTTATTGTAGGGTAGCCACGAATGACACGAATTGCACGAATTTGCCACAGATTACACGGATTACACAGATTTTACATATACGTTAGGACCGATTATCCAAAAGAACGGCGAAACGATGGTGCTTCCTGCACATTTTGTTTTAGTTGGCCAGGGCAAACCTGCATAGCATATTGCAGCATTAGGGAATAACGATTTTGTACGACGCACAACTTACCGCTTTGCGTCTGGGAAACTGCTAGGCATTAATTTTATGAAATTGAATAATTGTAGTTGATGTTAGAATTAAAACAACCTAATTCACCATCGCCCCATTCGATGTCGTTTCATCGGGATTGACGAACTTAAGTTTGCCGTCCTTGTCTTCCGCCAACAGGATCATACCATTGCTTTCGATGCCCCTCATTTTGCGGGGCGCGAGATTTGCTACCACTACCACCTGCTTACCAATAATTGCATCAGGTTGAAAATGGAGGGCGATACCTGAAACAACGGTCCTTTTTTCAAAACCGAGATCGACTTCCAGTTTCAGCAGCTTATCCGCCTTGGCAACTTTTTCGGCAGCGGTGATAGTGCCTACCCTGAAATCGAGTTTGGCGAAATCGTCATATTGGATTTCAGCTTTCGTTATGTTAGCAGGTTCTGACTTAACGTCTTCTGCCGTCGCTGAAGCATCGGTAGTAGTTTTTGCGCCGGCCTGTAGTTTTTCAACCTGTTTTTTGATCTCTTCGTCTTCGATCTTTCTGAAAAGTATCTGGGGTTCACGTAAGCTGTATCCCACGCTTAGAAGTTTTAAAGAACCGGCATTCTCCCAGTCCAGCATTTTCTCCACCACCTTCATCATTTGCAACATTTTCTTCGCGGTATTGGGCAGGAAGGGATTGATCAGCACAGCCAGGTTGGCGGTGAGTTGCAAACAGAGGTGCATGCAGTTGTCAATACTCTTCTGCGCTTCCGGATTTTCTGCCAGTTGTTTGGCAACGATCCAGGGCTCTTTATCCTGCATGTATTTGTTGCCTTTTCTCGAAAGATCGATCACTTCAAACAAGGCATCACGGAACCTGAAATGCTCCAGGGCAGATTGGACCTTGCCTTTCGCGCTTTCAATATCAGCCATGATCGCTTTGTCGTTGTTGTCGAGGATATCTGTATGCAGTTTCGGCACTTTACCACCGCATAGTTTGTGCATGAGGACAAATGTGCGGTTCACAAAATTGCCAAAGATGGAAGCGAGTTCGTTGTTATTGCGATCCTGGAAATCCTTCCAGGTGAAATCATTATCTTTTGTCTCAGGCAGGTTGGCGCAAAGTACATAACGCATCACATCTTCGCAGCCGGGGAACTCGTCGAGATATTCATTCACCCATACAGCCCAATTGCGCGAAGTGGAAACCTTATCACCTTCAATATTCAAAAATTCATTGGCCGGAACATTATCGGGCAACACGAAATTTCCATGCGCTTTCAACATGGCGGGGAAAATGATGCAATGAAAAACGATATTATCTTTCCCGATGAAGTGAACCAGCTTCGTATCTTCCTGGCACCAGTAATCCGCCCATTGCTCGGTCAGCTCTTTGGTCGCGCTGATATACCCGATCGGCGCATCAAACCACACATACAAAACCTTTCCTTCGGCGCCGGGTATGGGTACCTTAATTCCCCAATTGCTGTCGCGGGTCATCGCGCGACTTTGAAGGCCGTTGTCGAGCCAGCTTTTACATTGACCATACACATTGTTTTTCCATTCCTGGTGGTCTTCCAGTATCCATTTTTTCAGAAACGCCTCATAGTTCTGGAGGGGGAAATACCAGTGCGTGGTTTTTTTCTTAACCGGTATTGCATCACTCAGGGTGCTGCGCGGGTTGATCAGTTGTTCGGGTGAAAGGCTACTTCCGCATTTCTCACACTGGTCGCCATAAGCACCCGGGTTGCTGCACACCGGGCAGGTGCCAGTGATATAGCGATCGGCCAGGAAGGTCTTTGCTTTTTCATCATAGTATTGTTCGGTTTCTTTTTCCTCGAACAATCCGTCGTCGTAAAGCTTTTTAAAAAACGCCGAAGCGGTTTCATGATGAACTTTATTGGAAGTACGTGAATAGATGTCAAATGACACGCCCATTCTCTCCAGGCTGTCTTTGATGAGTGCGTGGTATTTGTCCACCACCTCCTGCGGGCTTACTCCTTCCTTCATTGCCCGGATGGTGATCGGTACGCCGTGTTCGTCACTGCCGCCCACAAACTTCACATCTTTCTTCTGCGCACGTAAAAAACGTACATATATATCAGAAGGTATATAACATCCTGCCAGGTGACCAATATGAAGCGGTCCGTTCGCGTAGGGCAGGGCCGCTGTCACTAAATATCTCTTAAAATCCGTCATGTTGTACTTTTCCTAATAGTTGGCAAAAATACCGGAATAGCAGGCAATGCCCAAAAGGAGGGCACCCTTCCCGGTTTTTCCAATAACTTTAAAAAATGAAGCGGAAAGATTTTTTAATGAAAACGACAGCGGGAATGGCTTCGGTCGCGTTGGCGCCATTCGCTGGTGGTTTTCAAGGCAACAAATTGCCGGCAGATCCTAATCTTGACGAGTCGGCTATGATACCGTCGTACTTAAAGAAAGGCGATAAAATCGGCATCACTTCGCCCGCAGGCTATATTACACGCGAAGAAATACAGCCGGCCATTGAGCAAATGGAAAGCTGGGGTTATAAAGTTGAAATTGGGGATACGATCGGTAAAAGAGATTTCACATTTGGAGGTAGCGATGAGGACAGGGCGGCGGATCTTCAGCACATGCTAGATAGTCGTTCTTTACAGGCTATTATGTGCGCCCGCGGGGGATACGGGCTTGTTCGCATCGTCGACCAGCTGAAATGGGAAAAATTTAAAAAGCATCCGAAATGGGTGATCGGATTTAGTGATATCACGGTGCTGCATTCTCATATTCATCAAAGTACCGGTGTTGCGACTATTCATTCAAAGATGTGTAATAGTTTCCCGCAGGACTGGAGCAAGGCTGACGCGGAACAAATGGCCACTATTCATTCTATCCGAAATGCCCTGGCGGGAGAAAAGCTGAAGTACGATTTCGCATTCAACTCGAGGAACAGGCCGGGCAACACTTCGGGTAAATTAGTAGGTGGGAATCTAAAAACCCTGGAATCACTGGCCGCTTCCGGTTCGGATATCAATACCGATGGTAAAATATTATTTGTAGAAGATACTGGTGAATACATGTATAGCATCGACCGCATGTTTTGGAATCTCAAACGCAGCGGCAAATTATCAAACCTGAAAGGTCTTGTGATCGGAGGTTTTAAAGTGAAGGTGGATGACGGCGGTGATGAATTTGGAAAAACACTACAGGACGTGGTGATGGAGAAAGTTAAATCGTATCACTATCCCGTTTGTTTTGATTTCCCGGTTGGCCATCAGAAAAACAATTTCGCGCTCAAATGCGGAGTAAACCATAACCTCACTGTAGAATTGCAGCAATGCAGCTTAACCGAATTATAGTATGAACCGACGAAAATTTTTGAAGAACTCGTCGGCCACCGGGCTGGCACTGACAACACTCGGGCTTGTTGCCTGTGAAACAAATAAGGGCCGGAGCAGCCAAATCAGCTCTGACACAACCGGGCATCCCACCGATTTTGAATTGAACGAAATGACTATTGATGAGTTGCAGCAGAAAATGAAGGCCGGTGTTTATTCATCGGTGATGCTGACGGAGCTGTACCTGCAAAGAATTGAATCGGTGGATAAGGATGGACCTGCTCTCAACGCGGTGATCGAGATAAATCCCGATTCCCGGGCGATCGCCGAGCAGATGGACCGCGAAAGAAAAGAAGGTAAAATAAGGAGTCCGCTTCATGGGATTCCCATCCTGGTGAAAGATAATATCGACACCGGTGATAAGATGATGACAACCGCGGGCTCCATTGCGCTCGAGGGTCACAAAGCAAAGCAGGATGCTTTTATCATTGCGCAATTAAGAAAAGCCGGTGCGGTGTTGATAGGAAAAGCAAACCTGAGTGAATGGGCTAATTTCAGGTCCACACGTTCTTCGAGTGGCTGGAGCAGTCGTGGTGGACAAACAAAGAATCCATGTGTGCTCGACCGGAATCCATGCGGATCAAGTTCGGGGTCGGCGGTTGCGGTAGCTGCTAATTTATGTGCGGTCGCTGTCGGTACTGAAACCGATGGTTCGATCATCGCGCCTTCCTCCTTCACCGGCATTGTTGGCATGAAGCCGACAGTAGGATTGTTAAGTCGCTCTGGAATTATTCCCATTTCCAAAACGCAGGATACCGCCGGACCGATGACAAGGACGGTAAAGGATGCGGCGATCTTATTGGCTGCCATGACCGGGGTTGACGAATCCGACCCGGTTACTCTTGAAAGTCGGGAGCGCTCAAAAAAAGATTATACTGCCTTCCTGGATGTAAACTCAATGCAGGGTAAACGGATCGGGATCGAAAAATCATTTTTGAAGGGTCATGAGTCTGTCGTTGAACTTTATAAAACAGCTATTGATTTGATGAAAGACAAAGGCGCGTTGATTGTGGAGATCGAGTTGTTGAAGCAAACCCGCGAATTGGGAGAAGCGGAATACCATGTCTTATTGTATGAGTTCAAAGACGGTATTAACCGCTATCTTGCCCGTACCAATACCGGGATCACTGATTTGGCAGGACTGATCGCTTTTAATAAAGCGAATGAAGCGAAGGCAATGCCATTTTTCAAACAGGAAACCCTTGAACGAAGTGAAAGAAAAGGAAGTCTTGCGACAAAGGAGTATATTGATGCCGTCGCCAAATCTTTGGGTTCCCGCAGGATCATCGACGAACTGATGAGGGAGCATAACCTGGATGCTATCGCAGCGACCAGTATTGGCCCGGCTAATCTCACAGATCTTGTGAATGGTGATTATTCCACGGGTTTTTATTTTTGTCCACCTGCGGCGATGGCCGGGTATCCTCATATCACGGTGCCGATGGGTGAAGTGCGTGAGTTACCGGTGGGGCTTTCGTTTATCGCGGGTGCATATAAAGATGCTGAGTTACTTGGCATCGCTTACGCTTTTGAGCAGGCATCAAAAAAGAGAAAATCACCCGGGTTTTTAGCGACGATAAATAGCAAATTTTGATAAAATAGAATGTAATGATTAAGACTCCTCCCTATCTGAAGAAAGGTGATACAATTGGCCTGGTTTGTCCCGCAGGATTTATGACCCTGGAAAAATGCGCGGAATGTATTCGTGTTCTGGAAGAAGAATGGGGATTTAAGGTAAAGGTTGGCGCTACGGTTGGCGGCAACTCCGAAACTTATTTCTCCGGTACCGATGAAGAGCGGCTCCGCGATTTTCAGAATATGCTGGATGACGATGATGTACAGGCAGTACTTTGCGCAAGAGGCGGATATGGCATGGGGCGAATCATCGATCAGGTCAATTTTAAGAAATTCAAAAAGAAACCGAAGTGGATCATTGGCTACAGCGATATCACTGTGTTGCACACGCACCTGTATTCCAACTATTATATCTCATCGCTTCATGCCCCGATGGCAGCTGCATTCAACGATGCAGGCTATATCAATCGCTATGTCCAATCACTTAGGCATGCGCTGGAAGGTAAATGGGCGAAATATACCTGCGACGGACACGAACTCAACAGGAGCGGGGAAGCCATTGGGGAACTGGTGGGAGGAAACCTCTCCTTATTGAGCACAGTGGTGGGGACGGATTCCGATATCAAAACCAGGGGACGCATCCTGTTTTTGGAAGATATTGGTGAGTACCTGTATAATATTGATCGAATGATGTACCAGTTGAAGCGAAGTGGTAAACTTTCAAAACTGGCAGGTCTAATCATCGGCGGTTTTTCAGAAGTAAAAGACACGGACCGGCCTTTTGGTAAACAGGCTTATGAAATTATCCACGATGTAATCAAGGAATATGACTATCCTGTTTGCTTCAACTTCCCGGTGAGTCATGAAAAAGAAAACTACGCGTTGAAAATAGGCACAGGCTACAAACTGAAAGTGGGTAAGTCGAAAGTACTTTTGGAAGAATAATACGTTTTAATGGCAAGCTAATTCGTCAAGATTGAATCCAGGCTATTTTGAAAAGATGGAAACTCGCTTAGATCATTGTGACTTCCATCCTTAATGCCAACAAGTTGGATGCGGGGAAATTTATTTTTCAGTTTTACCGACTGACTGAAAGGTATGATACCGTCGCTGGTGCCATGCAATATGGCAATGGGGACAGTTACCTTTTCAAGATAGCGGAAGGTAGGAAAACGGTACTTAGAGATCAGTCGGGGAGGAAATATGAATGCGTAATGCCCGAACAGGTTTACGACACTATAATAGGGCGTTTCAAGGACTAGCTTTTTGCAGTCTTTGATGGATGCAAGCTGTGATGCCACCCCTGAGCCCAGGGATTTACCGTATAAAATAATGCTGTCTTTGGCAAACCTGCTTCTTGCCATCTGGTATACCCTCGCCGCATCTTTATAGATCGTTTCTTCAGTAAGGGGGCCCGTACTTTTTCCAAAGCCGGGATAGTCCATCATCCAAACTTCATATAGATTCCGGGTGAAATGCTCGGCGTAAGAAGCGTAGCGTTCAATATTGTTCCTATTACCATGAAAATACAGGACTACGCCTTTGCACAATGAATCAGGTACCGTGAATTGAACGATATTGAGATTTTTTTCCTCGTTGACCGGCAGATTGATCTCTTTAAAGGGAGCTGCGAAATTGAATTGATGATCAGCCGGCAGCTTTTGGGGATGGAATAATATTTTTTCCTGTAAAAAATACAAAGCCAGGCCCGCCACAATGTACACCAGCAAAATGATCTTAAACCAGCGCTTCAGCTTCTTTATAATGGTGTTTTCCATTACTGTAAATCGATTTTTATCGCGCCCGGTCCTCAGACTATCTGCATATCATAAACGATCGCTTTTTCCCAGAGATGGCTGTATTTCTCAACAAATGCCTTGTGGATTGGATGTACCTGGTAGGCATCCTGGTCTTTTGCGTTATCGAAATACATGAGTTCCGAAACATCGTAACTATTGTCGATCACACCACGTTGCTCGGTCGCGGCGGGTGTGCCTACCAGCAGTTTTTTTACTTCCGGGATACCCTTCAGAGTTTTCAAACCTTCGATCAATTGTTTCCGATCAGCTTCAGACCCTTTATTTTTCAACCAGAAAAAAACATGGTGCACCACGCCGGTTTCCTGGTTATCACCGGCACCCATCACTGATGGCGAAGCTGCAAGAACTGAAGCGGCAGCAATAAATTGACGACGGTTGTATTCTTTCATACGCTAAAATAGTAGCTATGAAATTAGGGAAAATAAAATTATAGAAACATCTCCCTTATACACTCCGGGCAGCCCGGCTCTCTTACCATTGCATCCTGTTGTAGTACTCGCTAATACCACATTCTGTTTGCCGGCGGATATCGTCCATGATGATACGAATGATCTCATCATTGGAAGGAGGCCATTGTTCTTTTTGGTTGAGCAACATTTTATCTTCTTCAGACAATGCCCTTTCATCACCGGTATAAGTGGCAAAGCTATAGACCCAGTTATAGTCACCGCGGTAAGTATCGCTCCAAAGTCTTCTGTTTGACTGGTCGCGGGCTGTGGCCTGGAGAACCGCATTGGCACGGATGACCCGGGTTGTAATCGTCACCTTTGCTTTTACGGTGCTGTATTCCTTTCTCACCGAATCCTTCGCTACTACGATCTCCTTGGTGACAACTTCCTTGCTCACTTCCCTGGTTTCACGACTGTCGCTGTAACGACCGATGTTAACATCACTGAAACGCATCTCGACAAAATTATCAGCCCTGATATCGCGATAGCCCGGCTGAGATTCAGCAAAGAACCGGGTAAAGTTGGAGCGGTTGTTATTGCCAAGGTAACGTACCAGGTCATAATTGAAATTCTGGTAGTCGAAATTATAGGAGCCATACTGCAAACCTACACGTGTGAGTGGCATTATAACCACATTCGTAACGGCAAAGGCATAAGCATCGTCCATTTTTTGTTTGATGGACAGGTCGCCAGGTTTTAAAGCAAGTGCTTTTTGAAATTCATAATATGCCTCACGGAAGCTGGCTTTATCGTTGCCTTCCATCAGGTCGAGACCTCTTTCTACACGAACATTACTGGCTTCATCCCGGTATGTTGATACAAATGATGAATAATCGGTAGGCCTTACGATATCGAATACCGCAGGGGTTCTGCGGATAGTTTCATACAGGCTTTGCAACTGCAGGTACTCACTATAGATTTTCTCAGCACGCAACTCATTGCTCGATGTAGAAAGATTGCGGATCTTGCT
>JAEYVW010000484.1 GCA_023429365.1 Bacteroidota bacterium | reverse complement strand
GAAGTCCCCAGCCACCTTCTTTCAGGTAGTTGAATGACCCGGTGAAATCTGCTTTATCACTGCCGGAATTATAAACTACGCTATACTCATTCCTTGTACCCGTGCGGGTGGCCTGGTCAAGCCAGTCCAGGTCATCGCCATACAACAATGAAGCATTCGGATTGAGTCTTCCATCAAGACCTACGATCTCGGTGTTGCCAACATTGTAAGGATTATAATTTCCCAATACCTGGTAGATATCCTGGAAGTTGCCAGCGCGGAAGATTTGTCTTCCAACATTCGGTCCGGAGGTGTAACGGGGGAGTGTACCCGAAGCGATCATGCTGGCGCTATCAAGCGGTGCACCGGTAGGACCAAAATGCAAGCCGTTGCGGTACGATTCCCAGGCAAGCGGGTAGTACTCGTCGGTACCCACCGTGCTGTACTGTGGAATGGCTGGCTTTGTGTTGCCGGCCTGTACTTTGAACATGATGCTTTGTCTTCCTTTACGGCCTTTTTTGGTCGTGATCATGATCACACCATTAGCACCTCTTGATCCGTACAGAGCAGTTGTAGAAGCGTCTTTGAGGGCTGTTATAGTTTCAATATCGTCGGGGTTAAGGTTAGAAAAACCGGCATCATAGATCGCTCCATCTACCACATAAAGCGGGGCGCTGGAAAGCGAATAGGAACCCAGACCTCTCATAATGATCCCGGGGCTGGAACCTGGAGCACCACTCGGAGTAGTGGTCTGAACGCCCGGGGCGGCACCAACCAGTGCGCCTAATGCATTGGTAAGCGGGCGGTTTTCAAATTGTTTCGCGTTCACCTGTGCGGCCGAACCAGTAAAAGTTGCTCTTTTCTGGGTACCATAAGCCACCACGATTACCTCATCGAGGTTAGCTGTGGCCGCTGCCAGTGTGACGTTGAACGTCGTACCACTGCTAATATTGACGGACTGAGTAGCCTTACCGATTGAAGTAAACTCAAGTTCCGTTCCATTGGCAGGAACGTTGATGGTAAAGGAGCCGTCTTCCTTTGTTGTGGTTCCTACGTTAGTACCCTTAACTTGAACGGAGACATTTGGAACTGGTTGACCGGTGTCGTCGGTAACCCTGCCGGAGACTGTTTTCTGTGCCAGCAACGGTCCTGTGAGGAACAGGATAGCTGCCAGTGCAACTAGCAATTTTCTCATGTGCGTTTTTGGTTGTTTAAAGAATAAAAAAATCTGCTGTTGGCATTACTTACAGCGGGATCCATCTTAAATGCCGATTCCTAGCTGTTATTTTTGCCGAAATTTCAAATTCGGCGCGCTAAGGTATGTTGAAATTTGTATAAAATCTTCTGAAAGTATATAGAGAATGACCGAGACGTGAAAAAACCTTACTGAAATTTCCCGTTCCGGCGGGCCCTTTGTTCACTTTCAGTTCACGACATATATTTGCAATCAATTTTTTATCCTGATGAGAGCTTTTTTTGCCCTACTTTTTTTTCTGTCTTGCTGTTGGAGGCTCCATTCACAGGAAATCAATACCGAAGCGTATATCAAAGCCTGGAAAGCTGATGATACTTCACAAACACATAAAGCGGCGGTTTACTACGATCTGCTCGACTATGAAAAAGACACTGTCAAATACTGGCGGACATTAGGTTCTCTTCAAAACTATTTGAAAGGTAATCCCAATAAGCGGATCAAAGCCCGGGTGCTGATGTACGAGGTCTTCGGCGCCATGGTCTTCCAGTTTCAGCATCCCAAATATATCAGTATGCTGGAAGAGGCGATGCGGATAGCCAGCGAACTAAAGGACGACCAGTTAATGGCCGAGATCTATGTTTATTACGCGGAAGTGACGGGACACAATAATCAACTGTTGTATAATCTGAAGGCTATTGAAATTCAACGGCGAATTGGGTTTGAACATTTCACAACAGTACAAAATCGTTTCTTCATCGTTAGCAGCGCTTTGTATCATAGCAAAGATTATCGTCAAAGTATCCGGTATGGACTGGGCTGCCTGGGTTTTGTGGGCATTGACCAGCAGCACTGGCTCAAGAGGATCTACATATTGCAACTGGATATACTGGGCTCAGCCTACAAAAAGCTGGGTAAGTATGACAGCACTGTTTATTACTACCAGAAAATACTTGATACCCTGCGTGTTGATCCTTACACTGGTTTTATGCAATCACTATGGACAGGAATTGCCCGCGGAAATATCGGCCATTGTAATTCAATGCAACAAAACGATGGCTCTGGTATTCCCCTTATGAAAGAATACCTGCACAGCAGCATCGAAGTTGACGACCGCGCCAATGTATCCATAGCTGCCAACATGTTGGGCAATACCTATTTCAGGTTAAGTGAACACGCAAAGGCCTTGCAGGCATGGTGGATGTCGTACCACTTTGCGGACAAATCCGAGCCGACGGATTATTTACTGGAAGCGACCAAAGGCATTTCTTCTATATACAGGCGAACAGGCAATCAGGACAGCGCGTTTTATTATTATGACCTTCATCACACTTACTCCGACGCTTTTGACAGTCGCCTTGACGAAAGCAGGTTGTCTGCAATAAATGCACGTATCACTTTCGATAACATGCAGGCGAGTCTCCTCAAGTATCAGACGGCACTGGGCCAGTCGAAAACAATTTTGCGACTGACGATTGCCGGTATTTCTTTACTATTAGTTGTACTTCTTTTGTTATACAACCGCTACAGGCTGAAAAACAAATATCGGCTCGAATCAGAACGCCGAAAAATAGACCAGGCAGAGCAGCGTATCGAATACGCGAAAAAACAAATCGATGGTTTCATGGATCATATTAATGAGAAAAACAATCTGATCAACTCCATGGAAGAACAGTTGCGGCAAAACCAGGAAAGCCGTGAAAACAGGGCGACTATGGAAAAGCTTTCGCGGTATGTGCTGGTAAGTGAAGAAGAATGGGAGAAGTTCAGGCTTGAATTCTCCAATGCCTACCCAAGTTTTTTTCAGGTATTGCGTCAACGAATACCACAAATTACACCTTCCGAAGAACGACTTTCGGCACTCATCTTTCTTCAGATCAATAATTACCAGATAGCTAAAATGCTCGGGATTGAGCGTGATAGTGTGTTCCGGGCCAAAAGGAGATTGCGCCAGCGACTCGGTTTGCCGGAAACGACAATGATTGATGACTATATTTATAACATATTGAAAACGAAATAATTTTCGCCAATTGTCCGCTTTTTGTCCGCCCCAATTTATCCTCTGTCCGAACACGTCCCCGGTATTTACCGCCTAAAAATCATAAGCGAAAAATAAGGCCGTTATTTCGATCTGAAGTGCACCGCTATGTTTTTAAACCAGAAAAATGGCGGGCAAAATGAACAATATCTTTTAAAAAATCTAACGATGGCAAATCGATTATCCGAACTATTGTTGACGACCCAGGTCATTGCAAGATGTGCAGACATTTTCGCCAAACGACTGCCCCAGTCCATGGGTGCACGAATGGAAAATAAGTCTGTGGTACTAAGTTTTATTGTGGATGATACAGCCCCCACCGACCGGGATGTTTACGGGCGTCGTCATATCGACCCTTATGCAATTGCAGCTTTCAGGGAAATTTTTTCCGGGGAAGATGAGATCGATCTCCTGTTGCTGGACATCAGGCTCGTTTTCTCAGTGCTGTTTTGGGATGGTAGCCAGATTACAGGAGTTGAGTTCAATTATTACATGACAGACCTGATCTATCTGGCCGGTTCAAAAAATTAAAAAGGAATGTATCCCTTATTTAACGGGATATTCGATGTAAACTCTCCGGCCGGTAACGATCCGGAGTGAATCCATAGTCCTGGTAGTGTCAGAGGGCGGCAGCAGCATGAATAATTTGAATTGAACGGAATCAGTTGTTTCGAGATCAACCTTCCAGCGTAATTCCTTCAATTGATTATAACGTTTCAATGCTCTTTTTTTCTGTGCAACTTCCAGTATATACTTATAATTTGCCGGAACCGTCACTACAGGTGTTGCTGCAGTGATGCTGTCAGAAATGTGAAGACTATCGACAACTGAAGTTTGCTCTATAAGGCTTTGCTCTGTGATAACTTCTGGTTTCACATTCTTTTTCGATATCATATACCCGCCCCAGACAGTGACGCCAATACCACAAATCAGGAATAGCCCGATCACGGGTTTACGCCATTCAAATTTTGTTTTTGGCAGGGAGAGAAATGACTCATAGTCGCCAGTGTGCTCCTCTTTCTGGTCGACTTCAACAGCATCAGCTTTATGTTGCTCTTTAATTATATCTGTTGGTACCGTAATGGGTGTAAATTCAAATTCACCGGCTTTTACTTTTGTCAGAATGCCGATCCCCTCAAATAAATAAGGTTTACCCATATTGAGGAATTGCTGCGCCAGCTGCAAATGGGAATCCAGGTCTGCTGAAGCCAGCGCTTTCATCTTACCGGTTTTTTCCGCGATGAAATTGATCAGTTCGGGCGATTCTTTACAGGCCGGATTGCTTTCAAAGCTTACGCCTTCAAGAAGGGCAGAACGCTGTTTGGATTGCTGAAGTGCCGGCAGGGTAGAGGAGTCAAGCAGGAAACTTCCGATGCCGGTGAGGTCGAGTCGTTGATTACCATATAGGTATTGGGCAAGTAAGGATGGTATCTTCACAGTTTTTGGATTGTAGCCACAATATATATAATTCATGCGGCTGTTGCAAGAGTCTGCGCCGTTATGTTCTAAATTTGCGGTATTATGCTTACTGAAGAAGAGAAAAAGTTTGTGGAATACTGGGAAAATAACCGTGAAGCCAGGAAAAAATGGTACAAGCAACTGTCTGTCGGCCTTCCCATGGCGGTGATCCTGGTAATTGCAATTTTAGTCAATTTTTTTTCAGGCTGGTATAAGCGTGCAGAGATGGTTTTCCGGTCTCATACCTCACTACTGATGGTGCTAATGATTGCAAGCCTGCTAATCATTATTTTTATTGCCATATTTTCGGCCAAACACAGGTGGGACCAGAACGAGCAGCGATACCGGGAATTCCTGGCAAAAAAAGATCAGCCCTGATTTCCGCCTGTTTGCAGCAATCGATACCCAAATGTTGTCTTTGGTACTTGTATAATCAAAATGAAACTCTATTGAAAAAGCTCACTGCCTCTATCCTCGTTTTATTATCTCTTTTCGTGTTTGCTGGCTGCAAAAAAGACAAAGGCTGCCAGGCCAAATCGCCCGCCAGTGAAGTGGCGCAAATCCAGGCATTTGCCGCTGCCAACGGTATTAACGCAGTAGCCGATGTCAGCGGTCTCTATTACGAAATCATCAGTATGGGTACGGGAGCCAGGGCTAATTCCAATTCCCGTATCAAAATCACTTATACCGGAACGCTGATGAACGGGCAGATTTTTGATCAGGCGCAGACGCCAAATGCAGAACCCTGGCCACTCAACAGCCTAATCAAGGGCTGGATCATCGGCATCCCCATGATCAACGCCGGCGGCCATATCAAGCTTATTATCCCTTCATCACTGGCATATGGTTGCGCACCGTACTATTCCATTCCCGGTAATTCAGTACTTTATTTTGACATTCACCTGGTGGATGTACAATAAATGCTTCAATTTGTATTTGTAAAATCTCACTTTGATTAGAAGGTTGCTGATTTACGTGCAAACCTGGTTGGTTTCATTCGTTCCTGGCACCGGGTGATGGACTTTTTAGTCGTAATTTTGAAGTCAAATTCATCCCTGTTGTCATACGAACCTATTTCTGTATTTGATATTTTTAAGATTGGCGTTGGCCCTTCCAGTTCGCATACATTGGGGCCCTGGCGGGCAGCCGAGCGGTTCCTGCAAAGCCTTGAACAACGCGATATTCTTCAGCAGGTAACAACGGTCAAGATCCTGTTGTATGGCTCGCTGGCCAAGACCGGTGTCGGTCATGGTACCGATATCGCCGTTCAACTCGGACTTAGCGGCGAAGACCCTGTCAGTTTTGATGTAAGCGCTATAACCGCACGGATGAATGATATCGCTGCCATGAAAAAATTGCTGCTGGCGGGTCGCCATGAAATTGATTTTGATCCACGGGAGGATATCGAATTCCTTTTTGCTGAAACTTTACCTTTTCACCCAAACGCATTAAGCTTCCTGGCAACACTTCATAACGGTGAACATGTGTCAGAGACTTATTATTCCATTGGTGGTGGTTTTGTGGTGAAAGAAGGGGAGAGCGCAACTGCAGCACTTCAAACTCAGCTTCCTTTTCCCATCAATACAGCCAATGACCTGTTGCACTGGTGTCGTAAAACTGGGCTTGCAATTCACGAAGTGGTGCTTGAAAATGAAAATGCCTGGCGACCTGAGCAGGAGACGCGGGCAGGACTGTTGCAGATATGGCAGGTGATGAAAGAATGTATCTATCGTGGCGTGCATACGGACGGAGTATTGCCGGGTGGTTTATCAGTTATCAGGCGGGCGCCATTGTTAAATAAAAAATTATTGCCGTCGGCAAAGTATTCAAATTATGATACATGGATTGAAGCAATCCGAACAGGTGGAAATCAATTCACTTACACTCTCGACTGGGTAAGTTGTTTTGCCCTGGCCGTCAATGAAGAAAACGCTTCATTTGGACGAGTGGTCACAGCTCCCACCAATGGCGCGGCGGGCGTAATTCCTGCAGTGCTGCAATATTTTATTTGTTTTTGCAATGACAAAATTGTTGCCGATACCGATGAAAAGGTCATTCGTTTCTTACTGACTGCAGCTGAGATCGGCAGTATTTTTAAGAAAGGCGCTACGATATCCGCGGCTATGGGTGGATGCCAGGCTGAGATAGGCGTCTCTTCTGCCATGGCGGCTGCCGCGCTTACAGAGGCCATGGGCGGTAGTCAGCGACAGGCTTTGATGGCTGCTGAAATTGCGATGGAGCATCACCTTGGAATGACCTGTGATCCTATTGCCGGGTTGGTTCAGGTGCCCTGTATTGAAAGAAATACGATGGGGGCTATCAAGGCCATTACAGCATCGCAACTCGCTTTGCAAAGCACACCTGATTTTGCGAAAGTATCGCTGGACGGCGTGGTGAAGACCATGTGGGACACAGCAGTGGATATGAGTAGTAAATACAAAGAAACTGCCGACGGCGGGCTGGCCGTTAATATCCCGATTAGTTTAAGCGAATGTTGAGAACGCGTATAAACCAGAAGTAATGCTTTTCTTTCTCCCTTAACTACGTATATAATTTTCCAGGTGGTCGATCGTTTCTTTTTGTGATACGATAATTTCTTTCACAACATCACTCATGGAAATTATTCCGCAGAGTTGGCTATTCTCGAATACAGGGAGATAGCGGATATTTTTTTGTGTCATCAGCGACATACAAAGTTCTATAGTATCATCAGGTCTTAAATCCGGCAAATCTTCCGACATAATCTCCGACACTTTTGTTTCATCTGAGTGTTTACCTTTCAGCACCACTTTTCGCGAATAATCACGCTCAGTAACAATACCCAAATAATGTCCATTTTCCATCACCACCACGGACCCAATATTCTTCTCAGCCATCAGCTTCAGCGCGTCCAATACTGATGTTTCGGGCAAAACATTGATTGCCGCATTTCCTTTTCTTGCAAGAATGTCTGATACTTTGTTCATATTTCTCCGTTTTGTATTGGAATTTAAGGAAAGAAGCCGTTATAGACAAAAAATAATATGCGGGGCAGCTGGTAAAGGGGAAATTACCTGCGGATGACGTCTATTCCTCCAATAATTTGCTGATAACGAGGTGTAATTCGCGGTGATTTTAATTCAAAATATCGGCATCACTAAACTCCCTGATCACATGGTAAAGCGTATCTCTTTCTACGGGCTTTCTGCCGGCCTGCCTGATCAGTGCAACCAACTGGGCAGTGCTCATAGACGGGTTTTGTTCCTCTGATCCGGCCATCGAGTAGATCTTTGTTGTGTCATCGATCGTGCCATCGATATCATTCACACCGAACGAAAGCGCCATCTGCGCGTTTTGCCTGCCCAGCATGGGCCAATATGCTTTCAGGTGAGGGAAATTATCCATATATATCCGTGCGATCGCGTACATTCTCATATCCTCCACGATACTGCTTTCCGGCACATGACTCATATCGTTGTCCTTGTTCCGGAATTTAAGTGGAATAAAAGTATTGAACCCCCCGGTACGATCCTGGAGATCGCGAAGCCTGCGCATATGGTCAATACGATGAAGATATTTTTCTATATGGCCATAAAGCATGGTTGCATTGGAATGCATTCCAAGTTTATGGGCTGCTTCGTGGATTGCCAGCCATCCATCGGCGTCTACTTTGTCGGCGCAGATCTGCTGGCGGATATCGGGATGAAATATCTCAGCGCCTCCACCTGGCAAGGAATCAAGACCTGCTTCATGCAATACTTTCATGCCCTCGTCAACTGATAGTTTTGCTTTGCGAAACATATAATCTAGTTCGACAGGTGTAAATCCTTTGATATGCAATTCAGGCCTGTGCGATTTTATCTTCTTTAATACCTCGGTAAAGAACGCCATTGTCAGCCGGGGATGTACGCCACCCACAATATGCACCTCGGTTACAGGTTTACCATCGTAGCTTTTAACGATATCGAGCATCTGGTCGGCGGTTAGTTCCCAGCCTTCTTCGCGATGTGCGTAAAGCCGGCTATACGAGCAAAAATTGCAGCTGAAAACACAGATATTTGTTGGCTCGATATGAAAATTGCGATTAAAGTAAGTGGTTTGACCGTGTAACCTTTCCCTGATAGCATTGGCTAATGCACCAACAAATGGGAGGCTGCCTTTTTCAAATAGTAAAAGACCTTCTTCGTCGGTGATCCTTTCTGCGTTCCTGATCTTCTCTGCAATAATCGCCAGTCCCTTGTCAAGTATGGCGGTGTCAATGACTTTTTTTGTTAAAATGCCGGGCATCGGTAATTATTAATTGAATTGCAAAATTAAGCCCTAAAAAAATGTGGCGCGAAAATCATTATCTTCCTCCCATATTTAAGACTGCTTTATGAATATTAAGCTCCGCCTGACTGTTCTCAGCTTTTTCCAGTTTTATGTATGGGGCGCCTGGTTGTTAACCATCGGCACTTATTGCCTGAATGCCAAGGGATGGAGTTTTTCGGAGTTTGGCGCCATCTTTTCGACATTGGCCATTTCTTCCCTGTTCATGCCGGCGCTTACAGGTATTATCGCTGATAAATGGCTTAATGCAGAACGGCTGTACGGGATATTGCATATCCTGTATGGTATTATCCTGCTATTTGTTCCAAAGGTCGATGATCCCGATACCTTGTATTATGTGGTGCTGGCGGCTATGATCTGTTATATGCCGACGATCTCATTGTCTAATTCCATTTCCTACCGCATTTTAAAAAGCAATGATTACAATGTGGTGAAGGTGTTTCCACCGATCAGGGTATTTGGAACGGTAGGTTTTATAGTGGCTATGTGGACAACCAACCTGACGGGCAGTAAGGCCAATGCTAACCAGTTTGTGATTGCCGCTGTGGCCGCGATCCTATTGGGGATTTACGCATTTACCCTGCCGAAATGTCCACCACCAAGATCTATTTCCAAAAATGCAGGTATCATAGAACAACTGGGGCTTGAAGCATTCAAGTTGCTGGCGAACTATAAAATGGCATTGTTCTTTGCGTTTTCCATGCTGCTCGGCGCCGCACTTCAACTCACTAATATGTATGGTGATTCTTTTCTCGCTGGCTTTGAATCAGTGCCCGCCTATACAGACTCTTTTGTAGTGAAGTATTCTACAATTGTACTTTCGATCTCGCAGATTTCGGAAACGCTTTTTATCCTGACCATTCCTTTTTTCCTTTACAGGTTTGGCATCAAGAAAGTCATGTTTTTATCGATGCTGGCCTGGGTGCTCCGGTTTGGCTTGTTCGCGTACGGTGACCCATCGATGACGGGTACAATACTGATCATTCTTTCTTGTATAGTGTACGGGATGGCCTTCGATTTCTTTAATATTTCGGGATCACTGTTTGTCGAAACCACTACTGATCACCGGATCCGTGCCAGCGCACAGGGATTGTTTATGATGATGACAAATGGAATAGGAGCTTTCCTTGGAAGCATGATCAGTGGCTATGTGATCGATAAATACTTTATTCTTCCCGATGGCGGAAGGGAATGGACAGGTATCTGGCTCAGCTTCGCAGCCTACGCGCTGGTGGTGGCGATCTTGTTTTTGATCCTTTTCAGGCATAAACATGACCCGGCCGAGTTCAGGCATATCCAACATTGACCCGGTATTATTTTTTATCAACCCCTGTGTATAGGGATAATGAAATCGCTTCAATAAACTCAATACGGTTATGAGAAAGTTTTTTGCCTTGTGCCTGGCTATAATGACAGGTCTTGTGGCGCTGTCGCAGCCGGTTGCGAAACATGGAAAATTGAGTGTAGAGGGAACGCAGCTTTTGGATGAGCATGGGAAAGAGATCGTGCTGCGTGGTGTGAGTTTTGGCTGGCACAACTGGTGGCCACGATTTTATAATGCAGGAACCGTGAAGTGGTTAAAAGAAGACTGGGGCTGCAATGTGATAAGAGCTGCCATGGGCGTGGAGCCCAACGGTGCATACCTGGACAGGCCGGACTGGTCAAAGGAAAAAATAAAATCCGTAGTGGATGCCGCCATTAAAGAAGGACTTTATGTAATCATTGACTGGCATAGTCACAATATCCGTTTGCCTGATGCAATCGCGTTTTTTAAGGAAATGGCCAGCATATACGGCAAATATCCAAATGTAATCTATGAGATCTTCAACGAACCCGAGCGCCAGTCATGGGCTGAAGTAAAAAGTTATTCAATTGATGTGATAAACGCCATCAGGGCAATCGATCCTGACAATATTATCCTGGTTGGCTCACCACATTGGGATCAGGACGTACACCTGGTGGCTGATGATCCAATTATAGGACAGACCAACCTGATGTATTCCCTGCATTATTATGCAGCCACACATAAGCAGCCTCTACGCGACCGGGGTAATTATGCGTTGAGTAAGGGACTTCCTTTATTCATCTCCGAATCGGCTGGCATGGAGGCTACCGGCAATGGTCCTTTGGATGAAGAGGAGTGGGGGAAGTGGATTGAATGGGCTGAACAAAACAAAATGAGCTGGATCACCTGGTCAGTGTCAGATAAAAATGAAACCTGTTCACTTTTATTACCTACTGCCGCAGATGATGGAAATTGGAATGAGAAAGACTTGAAAGAGTCGGGAATTAAAACAAGGGTACTGATCAGGAAGTATAACCTGGGAAAGTAGCCGTCATCGCGTTTCGCTTTAATGAATTTATACCATTATTGTCCGGGGAACTCTGGAGTACTATAAACCACGGCGGGCACGGTGAGCACAGCGAAAGCCGTTTTCGTGATAAAATCTGCAACGTAGAACAGGACCTGATGCGAATACTTCGCTGTGTTCGCAGTGTGCGCTGTGGTATCCTGACCATCGATACATTTAAACTACGGCCAGCAAAAGTAAGAGTCTCCAGGAAAAATTAAGCAACGCCCCTGTAAATGTAAAAGTCATAGATGCCGCGCGGGTCAAAGGTTCTGACAACTATCCAAGATTTTATTCCGGACAGCAATGAATTTATACTGGAAGTTCGAATTAGATGATTGACGATATGCGCATATCAGTTTCCCCATCTAAAGGTTCTAACATCAAAACCTGCAAGATCCAGCACCCGGTCAACAACTGTGGCAGCCACTTCTTCCACTGTTTTGGGCTTGCTGTAGTAAGACGGTGTTGCCGGACAAATAATGCCCCCTGCAAGTGTGACGGTTTCCATGTTGCGGATATGAACCAGATTGTATGGCGTTTCACGCACCACGCAGATTAATTTTCTTCTTTCTTTAAGTACCACATCTGCTGCTCTGCTCACAAGGTCATTGGAGATACCTGAAGCGATTCTGCCCAGTGTACCCATCGAACAGGGAATGATGATCATGGTGTCGTACTGTCCCGACCCTGATGCAAATGGTGCACTGAAATCCTGCGCGGTATAAAGCTTTCCCGGTAATTTATCGTAAGTATTGTCTTCAAGTTCTGTCTGCCATACCTCTCGTGCATTATTGCTCATGATCACACCCAGCTCCGACCATTGCGAGTTGATAGAAGCAAGCTTTTGCAGCAGGCTCCTGGCGTAAATTGAACCACTGGCACCCGTGATTGCGACAACAATTTTTCTCATTGGGGGATATTATTCTGGCAAAAATCTGCAAATGATGAGTAATTGAAAAATTAATTACGCAAACGTTTGAGTTCCTTTAAAGAATCGATTTAGCTAAAAAATCGACGTTTCGACATTGAGAGAAATCAAGAAAGCGTATGGAAAACACTTAAAAGCGAAAAAAAGCAAGAAAAAAGTTTCTCATTTAAATCTTTATTAACGATATTGCTAATGAATTTTCATAGGATAAGGTTTAATGGTTAATGGTTTTTGATTAGGGCCCCCGACTAAAAGTCGGGGTTCTTTTTTTAAAACTTGCCTGTAAGGCCTAAAGAGTGCCAGTTACCAGGTATTAAAACGCCTTTTGTTTTTGTTGCGTCGATTTTTCATTTGAGGTATTCTCATTACCAAGGTTTTCCATAATCCAGTTCGTCATTTTGCTCCACAGGTGAAAACTTGTATTATCCACACCACCGGAGATGCCATGATTCTTGTTGGGGTAATAAGCGCTCTCAAAATCTATATTGCTTTTCACCAGCGCCGTGATCATTTGCGTGGCATTTTGGAAATGTACATTATCATCTGCCGTGCCATGAATGATCAGGTACTTGCCTTTGATCTTATCGGTGTGATTGATGGGAGAATTATCATCATACCCTTTGGGATTTTCCTGTGGCGTGCGCATATATCTCTCGGTGTAGATATTATCATAAAACCTCCAGTTCGTAACAGGCGCAACAGCAACAGCCGCAGAAAACACATCGGCGCCTTTTGTGATCGCCAGGGAACTCATGAAGCCGCCATAACTCCAGCCCCAGTGACCAATATTGTTTTTGTCAACAAAGGGCATCCTGCCAATAAATTTCGCCGCGTCGATTTGATCTTCGATCTCATACTTTCCCAGCTGCAGGTAAGTCTTCTTTTTAAATTCTTCTCCACGGTACCCTGTTCCTGTATTGTCAACACTTACCACAATAAATCCTCTTTGAGCGAGCAGCTGGTGCCAGAAATTCACCGCTCCAAAACGGTTGGCCACCTGCTGTGATCCGGGTCCGCCATAATTACAAAATAGTACCGGGTATTTTTTTGATGCATCAAATCCTGCAGGCTTAAGCATCCAGCCATTCAGTGTATCTCCTTTGCTATTGGGAATCTTAATGAATTCGGCCTTGCCTAGATCAAACTGTGAGAGTGTATTTCTCAATTTCTGGCTTTCGTTGACGGTTTTTACCAGTTGGGTGGTTATGCCTTTCCTGTTGGATCTTAGCTGGTGAAGCGTTACTACCTGCGGTGTATTGATGTCAGTGCGGTACACATAGTATTGTGTAAAGTCATCGTTCATCACCGTACGATGCCATCCCTCGCCCTCCGTAAGCTGCCGGGTATTTTTCCCGGTGAAATCAGTTACGAACAAGTTCCTGTCCAAAGGTCTCGGGTAGGCCATGGTATAATAGATTCGCTTATTTGTTTCATCAACACCATTTATTTCCGTGATCTCGTGATTTCCTTTTGTGACCTGTAATAATTTTTTGCCATCAAGATCTTGCATGTACAAATGGCGGAAACCATCCTTTTCGCTGTTGAAAAGCAGGTTTTTGCCGTCCTTCAGGAACCACCAGTCATCGTTGATCTCAACAAAGTATTTATTCTTTTCCTCGTAGATATTCTCAGCCTGTCCGGTCCGGGCATCTGTGGCAAGCAGTTTCAGGTGATCCTGGTGACGGTTCATCCAAAAAACAACAAGTTTGTTATCATCTCTTGTCCACTTGATGCGGGGAATATAAATGTCTCCCTGTTCAAACTGGGCTTTGACATCTTTGCCGGTGGCCAACTCATAGATATGAATCTCTACTTTTGAATTTGCTTCACCTGCTTTGGGATATTTGTAACGGTAGTCCTTATTATAGGTATTGTCGTAAAGGGTCATATTGTATTCCTTTACATCGGTTTCATCAAACCTGTAATATGCGATGTAGTTTCCCCTGGGGCTCCATTGGTAGGCCCGGGTAAACTCAAACTCTTCCTCATATACCCAATCGCAATTTCCATTGATGATATGATTCCATTTACCGTCGGTGGTCACCGCTTTCACTTCACTGGAGGCGAGATCCTTTATATAAAGATTGTTGTCTTTGACAAATGCAACTTTGCTTCCGTCGGGTGAGAGGGTGGGGTGTAGTAACTTGCTCTCATCGAGAGAAACAACTTTTTTCGTGAGCGTATCATATACGTATACATTCGCTTTCGTGGATCTGCGGTAAATGCTCTCGATGTTTGTCCGGATCAGAACGATGCGTGGATGAGCCGAACTATAAATAATGTCATCGGCTTTCTCCAGCAACTTGCCTTTTTCATCTCTCAGGGTTTCGGGTATGTCGGCGCGGTGGGAAGCCCGGCCAAAATCAGCGGCTACGAATTCGCCACGGAAAACACCTTTTTTATAAATGTCTTCAAGGGTTATCTGTTTTTTCTGGGCAATGGCAAAAACGGGGAACAAAAGAAGTGCTACGATAAGGTTGCGCATGTCGGAAGTTTAAATGAGGAATTGTTTTTACTAGCTATAATGGATGTCTTGTAAAGTTTATTTGCTTAACTCGATCTCGTAAAGTTCGGGCCAGCGTTTGCCCGTGATAAACATTTTATTGGTAGCGGAATCATAGGCAATACCATTGGGTACATCAGCCTGTGGTTCCTTTGCTTTCACCCGGTTCCACACATCAGTAAGGTCAACTTTGCCAACGATGGAGCCGCTGCCCGGATCAATCTTGAAAATATAAGGCGCCTGCCACTGGTTAGCATATATGTATCCATTGATATATTCCAGTTCGTTTAAATTATAAGAAAGGTTTCCACCCTCCGTGACAGACTGCGTACGCAATAACTGAAAATTGCTGGGGCTATAATAATATAGGTTGCTGCTGCCATCGCTAACGATCAATTCCTGGCCATTGTGCGTAATTCCCCAGCCCTCGGTATCGATCCTGAACTCTTTTACTTTTTTAAAATCATTGACCGTATAGGCAAATACCGTGTTTTCTTTCCAGGTTAGCTGGTAAATCGTATCATTGAGGATCGTAATCCCTTCTCCAAAAAACCTGTCTTCGAGTTTTACCTTTCTTTCGATCTGTCCATTATCCAGGTTCACTTTCAGTAGATGGGAACGACCATACTCACCGGTACCTTCATAAAGATTACCGTTGTACAGGATCAGGCCCTGGGTAAAAGAAGAAGTATCGTGCGGGTAAGTCCTCGCAATAGAGTATCCAACAGGCTTTGGCGCATTGGGGTCTATTTTACTGGGTGTTGCCGGACTGTCATCGTTATTGCATGCCGAAAAAAGTACGATAAATAAGGTGGCTGTTAATGTTCTTTTCATGTAGATGGATTGATGAGGTAACCAGGCTTACAAAAATAAGGTTTGGCTTTATTTAGTGCTGTTAAAAAGCTCATATGAAATAATTCGGTAATAGGGAAAATACGATATAAAATTTTGATTGCTATTTAATTAAAAAGACCCTATATTTGAATCTCCAACCCCCCAATCAGTTTAATCTCCGGTATCCGTCCCTTGAATTCATATCCCGCGAACACCGCATTTCCCGATTTCCTTTACTATCGTCCCAATCCCTTGAATAGCTCGTGGCAAGTGTCTATTGCCATGGATAATCGAACATTTGATCCACTGAGCTATGCGGTTTTACATTTTTACGTTTGCGTTTTTGTTGTTCGTTTGGCAGGGCCAGGCCCAAAAGGAATGCCAGACGGCCGAATACCAGCAACAATTACTAAACCGCGAACCTTCATTAAAAAATACTCTTAACGATATTGAAGACTTCATTCAACGAAAATTACATTCTGAACGCACGGCAGGCCGGATGCATATAGGGCCAGTTTTTACAGTGCCGGTCGTTGTGCATATACTCTATAATAGACCTGAAGAAAACATCAGCGACGAGCGTGTTTTCAGCCAGATCGCAGTCTTGAACGAGACTTTTCGCCGTTTGAATGCCGATACAGCAAAAACACCGGCAGCATTCCGTGATATTGCGGCGGACTGCGGCATAGAGTTTAAACTCGCGATATCAGATCCGCAGAGAAGAGCTACAAGCGGAATTGTTCGAAAATACACACCGGTTACACAATGGGCGGCCGACGACCGAATGAAGTTTTCTGCTCAAACAGGCAGCGATGTTTGGGATCCCGAAAATTACCTGAATATATGGGTCTGCAACCTGGGCCGTGTAGTTGGCTATTCCAGTTTTCCGGGAGGACCGGCTGATAAAGATGGCATCGTAATCCACTATGGAGTTTTTGGTAAAAACAATAAAGGTGGTTATGAAATGGGCAAGACGGCGGTGCACGAAGCCGGACACTGGATGGGCCTGCGTCATATCTGGGGCGATGCCTATTGTGGCGATGACTGGGTAGATGATACGCCGAAGCAGGCCAATTTTACCACAGGTTGCCCGACAGGTGTCAGGCTTTCCTGCAACAGCGGATCCAGCGGCGACATGTATATGAATTATATGGATATAACCGCCGACGCATGTACCAATCTTTTCACCGAGGGGCAGAAAGAGCGGATGCGTGGTTATTTCAAATCAGGTGGGCCTCGTCACCACATTTTATCTTCCTATGCGCTACTGCCACCATTGATCAGCGAAATTCCTGTGCCGGAAGAGCCACCAAAGTGGCTGCAGCCGAAAATTTATCCTAACCCCGCCACACATGAGTTGGTGATAGACATGTCATACGACATTCGCTGGGTCGGGGCGTCAATTGCAATTACAAATGCTAAGGGTCAGTTCATGGGCCAGTATATGGTCACTTCAAAACAGGTTCGCCTGAATATTGAAAATTTCCAACCTGGCCTGTACTTCCTTGTTGCCAGCCGGAAAGACGGGGAGATCATCAAACACAAGTTTTTGAAAATGTAACCAACCCGGCTGGATCGCACGGAAGCTAAACAAACTGCTCTAGCAGTGCTATTCTTTTTTCTATGGGTGGGTGGGTAGCAAATAAATTATCCCAGGACGCGGATTTATGAATGGATGGCTTGGGGTTATCGATAAAAAGTTGCGCCACGTCCCGGCTTTCCACAGCTTCAATTAGTGGATCGCCTGATATTTTTCTTAAGGCAGATGCCAAAGCATAAGGCTTCTTTGTGATCTCAGCAGCTCCGGCATCGGCCAGGTACTCTCTTCTGCGGCTGATGCCAAATCTCAGCAATACAGATATCAGATAAGCTACAGCTGTTATGGCAATAATGATCAGGACAATAGCGGTACCACCTTTGCCATCCCTGTCATTTTTTCGTCCCGAAAAGCGTAAGCCGCGAAACGCCATTTCAGCGATAAATGAAAATATGCCTACGAATATGATCGAAATGATCAGCAGCCGCACATCGCGGTTGCGAATATGCGTGAGTTCATGCGCGAGCACTCCTTCCAGTTCTTCATCGTTCAATTTATCGATGATACCCGTAGATAGGGTAATGGTATAATTTTTTTCATGAATTCCGCTGGCATAGGCATTCAGTGAGTCGTCCCGGATAATATTTAGTTTGGGCATTGTGATCCCCTGCGAAATGCAGATATTTTCTAGCAGGTTGTAAACTCGCTTGTTTTCTTTTCTTTCCAGGGGTTTGGCACCGGTCGACAATCTGATTATCGCATTATGACCTGCCCAGGCAATCAAAAACCAGATACCCACACCTGCCAACACAAAAGGTGTTACCCGGACAAAAGACTGGTTGGCGATATCGATATTCTGTTCGGTGGTAAAAAACAGGATGGCATAACACATCGCCAGGAGCAATACCGGGAATGCGATGAGAAGTAAAACCGAGTTTCTGTTGTTTCGCCTGATCTGGCTGACTAAACCGACGTACTGCATTTTTTCCCTGTTTAGTGGCAGGGGTTAAAATTGGATCTTTGGGGGCTCTTCCATTTGCTTACGGCTTTCCGTTCCCAGGTCGAAAAATAGTTCGCGCTGGAAACCGAAGTTCCGGGCAATTAGATTGCTGGGGAAAGATTCAACCGCGTTGTTGTACTCGGTTGTAACGCCATTGAAGAAGCGGCGGGCAGCAGCGAGTTTATTTTCTATGTCGCTAAGCTCTTCCTGGAGTTGGAGGAAATTCTGGTTAGCTTTTAGATCGGGATAAGCTTCTACCTGCACCTTCAATCCCTGCAAAGCGGCAGAAAGTTGTTGTTCCGCTTTGATCTTGTCGTCAATGGAGCCTGCAGCCATAGCTGCTGTACGAGCCTCGGTAACACGAAGCAATAATTCTTTTTCATGGCTGGCATAGCCTTTTACCGTTTCCACGAGTTGTGGTACCAGGTCGTG
>JAEYVW010000500.1 GCA_023429365.1 Bacteroidota bacterium | reverse complement strand
TTTTTCTTCCGCAAAAGATATCGTGGTGTGTGCTGCCGGAAGCCTGCCCGGAGATTTACATAAGCTTTGGAGAACACAGGACTGTAAGGGTTTCCACCTTGAGTATGGATACTCCTGCATGGGTTATGAGATTGCTGGTGGTCTTGGTGCAAAGATGGCGGATCCTTCCCGCGAAGTTTATGTGATGGTTGGAGATGGAAGCTACCTGCTGATGTCGCAGGAAATCATTACGTCGATACAGGAAGGATACAAGCTGACGATTATCCTGATCAACAATAACGGATTCGCGAGCATAGGTGGTCTCTCTGCTTCACTTGGTACAAAGGGTTTTGGCACAGCATACAAATATCGAAACCAGAAAACAGGTCAGCTGGATGGAAAAGTCCTTCCCGTGGATTTGGCTGACAACGCCGAGAGTCTTGGTGCGGTTGTTTTTAGAACAAAAACGATAGAGGAGTTTAAGCAGGCATTGATAAAATCGAAGCAGGAACAGTGTACCACGGTGATCTATATAGAATCAGACCCTGGAAATAGAGTCGATGGATATGCATGGTGGGAGGTGCCTCTTGCCCAGGTAGCGACAGCCGCTTCCGTCAGGGACAGTTTTGAACAACTGAAGACTAATAAGAAAAAGCAACGTCACCACCTCTAACATTCAAAATCCTGCAGATGAGTATTTCCTTGTTTAGTTTTATTGCATTTACGTTGCTGGTAGGAGTATATACCTGGTATAAACTCAGGCGATCAAAGTTTGAAACCGCATCGGGATATTTTTTGGGCGGGCGGACATTGGGTGCAGGTTTGATTGCCATTTCCATGTTGCTTACCAATATTTCGACTGAGCACCTGATAGGAATGAACGGGTCTTCCTATAAGAATGGGTTCGTCGTGATGGCATGGGAAGTCACTTCTGCCATTGCGCTGGTGATCGGGGCCTTGTATTTTATACCCCGTTATCTTAAAATGGGGTTGACAACAATACCCCAATATCTCGAGCTTCGGTTTGATCGCACCACCCATACCATTGTGAACTTATTATTGCTGGTTTCTTTTGTAGTCACTCTTTTACCCGTGGTACTTTACACGGGAGCCATAAATATGGAAACGCTTTTTGATGTTTCGGATAAATTAAATATCACTAAGGAAAGATCATTACTATACCTGATCATTGCTACCGGCATTTTGGGGTCGGTTTATGCCATATTCGGGGGATTAAAAGCGATCGCTTATTCTGATGCGATTTATGGTGTGGGTTTGTTTATTGGTGGTTTGTTGATACCCATTATTGCATTATTAGATATCGGTGATAGCAATATCGTTACAGGTTTAACCAGGGTGTATGATGCTGCTCCGGAGAAGTTTAATTCAATTGGCGATAAGGACTCGGTGCTTCCTTTTGGTACATTATTTACGGGGCTGGTCGTCAATCAAATTTATTTCTGGTGTATGAACCAGGTTATCGTGCAACGTGCCCTTGGTGCAACCAGTTTAAAGGAGGCACAGAAAGGATTTTTGCTGATGGGCGTATTCAAGATCCTGATGCCTATTATTATTGTGTTGCCAGGCGTGATCGGATATTTTTATTTCCGTGAAACTTTATACAACGAACAGGATACGATATATCCGAATTTGGTGAAGAAGGTCTTGCCGGTTTCACTGGTGGGATTTTTCGCGGCGGTTGTATTAGGAACCGTTCTGAGTACGCTGAATGCCGTGCTCAACAGTGCCGCCACCCTCTTTAGCCTTGGGGTATACAAACGCCAGATTAATCCTGATGCAAGCGAAAGAAAGGTTGTAAAAGTTGGGAAATGGACCAGTGTAGTGATTGCGGTTTTTTCCATAATTGCAGCACCCCTGGTCGCAAAGGCCCCGGAGGGATTATACCAGTTATTGCAGCAGCTGAATGGGATATTCTTCATCCCTATCGCTTCGATACTTATTGGTGGTTTTTTTATAAAAAGCATTTCCGCTGCCGGCGCCAAAGTAGCTATCATTACAGGCTTACTTTTTTACGTTATCACCACATTTATTCTAAAGGTTGATATCCATTTTGTACATGTATGGGGCATCGAGTTTGTGCTAAACATATTGGTGATGCTGATCGTTTCCGCATTTTATAAAAACACAAACACTTATACACCTACGCATACCGGGGAAGTGAATATTACACCCTGGAAGTATGCAAAACCGGCAGGATTGGCATTAGTGATTATTACTATACTAATCTATATTTTATTAAGCTAATACGAAGAAGATGAAAACCGTTACCAAGATTAAAATAGCTAATGCGCCTTGTTCATGGGGAGCGCTTGAGTTTGAACTGGAGGGTAAGTCGTTAGGGTATGGACAGGTGTTGGACGAAATAGCTGAGACAGGTTATACGGGCACTGAACTGGGTGACTGGGGTTTTATGCCAACTGACCCCGGTAAGTTAAGGGATGAGATCGCAAAGCGCGACCTGCAATTGCTAGGTGCATTTGTGCCGGTTGCACTTGCAAAACCGTCTGCTCACCAGGAGGGTATTACAAAAGCGCTCAAAGTAGCCGGTTTGATACATGATGCCGGATATGAAGATGCATTTATCGTGCTGGCAGATGAGAATGGATCAGTGGACTATCGTACGATGCATGCCGGGAGAATAAAATCCAGTGAAACCCTTTCATCAGCCGATATGCAGGTTTTTGCCCAGGGAGCGGAAGGTGTTGCGCGGGCGATTAAAGATCGCTTTGGTATGCGAACTGTATTTCATCATCATTGCGCGGGTTTTATTGAAACACCATCGGAGATCAATACCCTGATGGATCTTACTGACCCGGGGCTTTTGGGTTTGTGTTTTGATACTGGTCATTACATGTTTGGCGGAGGTGACGACCCGGTTTCGCTCTTGAAGAAATATCGGGATCGAATCTGGCATGTGCACTTCAAAGATTTTTCACCGGAGGTGGCAGATTCGGTAAAGCGCAATGGCTGGGACTATTTTGAAGCAGTAAGAAATGGGGTTTTTTGTGAACTGGGTAAGGGAGCGGTTGATTTTAGGAAAGTAAAAGAATGGCTTGAGGAAACGGGTTATGACGGCTGGATCGTCGTTGAGCAGGATGTTCTGCCCGGAATGGGTAACCCGAAAGTATGCGCGAAGAATAACCGCGTCTATCTGCAGTCGATAGGATTATAAAGGGAATTCAGCAGGAGCATTACGCCGGGTGCCGGGCTGAAGTATTTGGAACAATAAAAAAACTAAGTATGAAAGAGGTTAAAATTGCGTTGTTGGGTATTGGTCGTATTGGCAGGATACATTTCCGAAATATCAACCAGTATTTTTCCAATGCTTCAGTTGTGGCCGTTGCTGATCCCCTGTACAGTAAGGAGGAATTCAAAGACCTTTTTGGGAATACTTTTTTTTCTCAGCATCCCGAGGAAGCGATCGGTCATGAGGGCGTGAACGCAGTGTTGATCTGTACGCCTACCTCCTCACACGCCGACCTGTTGACCCTGAGTGCAACTGCGGGCAAGCATATTTTCTGTGAAAAGCCGATGGATCTGTCATTGGAAAGAAGTGCCGCTCTTGTGGACCTCGTTAAGCAGATGAACGTCCAACTCATGTTGGGTTTCAACCGCCGTTTTGATCCTGATTTCATGCAGGCCCGCCAGCATATAATGGATAAAAAGATCGGGCCGGTGCAGGTGGT
>JAEYVW010000446.1 GCA_023429365.1 Bacteroidota bacterium | reverse complement strand
TAAGTGATGTGATGCAGGAATCGCCTTTTTATCCCGTGCGTCCCACTCTCTATCATATTGGTAAGTATGATAACATGTACAACCTCATTTTAAAACTAAGCGCCCAGAATAATGCCGCAAAGTCATTGAGTACAATAGAGCAGATCTTTAAGAAATATATTCCCGGCGCACCCTTTAGTTACACATTTGTTGATGAGGCCTTTGGTAACAAGTTCCAGGCTGAAGAGCGTATTGGTAAACTCTCATCGTATTTCGCGGTGCTAGCCATCTTTATCTCATGCCTGGGATTGTTTGGCATGGCAAGTTTTGTCGCTGAGCAAAGAACCAAGGAAATCGGCATTCGTAAGGTGCTTGGTGCCAGTGTAGTTAATCTTTGGCGATTGCTGTCGAAGGAGTTTGTGTTATTGGTTATTATCTCATGTATCATAGCAGCGCCGATTGCCTGGTATTACCTGCATGGCTGGTTGGCCAACTATGACTACAGGGTCAAGATCGGCTGGCCTGTATTTGTGTTGGCAGGTGCAGCGGCATTGATCATCACATTGCTGACGGTAAGCTTCCAGGCGGTAAAGGCGGCAGTGGCCAACCCCGTGAAATCATTACGTACCGAATAAAGTGAAAGCAATCTGGCTGCGAGCCCGCTCAGACTTTTTAATAATGTAGGAACATGATCAAGAATTATTTTAAAATCGCGTTTCGGAATTTGCTCCGCAATAAGGCATTCTCCTTTATCAATATTTCAGGTCTAGCTATCGGGATGGCCAGTACCATCCTGATATTTTTATGGATACAGAGCGAAGTCACCTACGACAGATTTCATGAAAAGGAGGATCGCATTTATGAGGCCTGGAACCGTACGGAGTTTAGCGGGAAATTACAGTGCTGGAATACCACTCCGAAGATTTTGGCCCGTACACTGGAAAAGGACCTGCCTGAAGTTGAACGGGCAGTACGGGTTAACTGGCAGCGGCAGTTTCTTTTTTCAGTAGGCGATAAGCGACTTACAGTTGGCGGGCATATGGTCGATACCGGTTTCCTCCAAATGTTCTCTTTCCCGTTATTGAAAGGCAACCCGGAAACTGCCCTCAATGGCGGTTCATCGATTGTGCTCACAGAAAAACTTGCAAAAAGGATTTTCGGCGAAGAAGAAGCCATGGGCCAGGTGATCAAGATTGACAACAAAGACTTCTTCACCGTTACAGGGGTAATGAAAGACCTGCCAGACAATACGCGCTTCAAGTTTGAGTACCTCATGCCCTGGCAGTATGTGGTACAACGAGGTGAAGATGACAGTGCCTGGGGGAATAACTCAACCCGCACCTATGTATTATTAAACGAAAATGCGAGTATCGCATCTGCTAATGCCAAGATAAAGGGTTTGAAGCCCCGTTACGACAAAAACGAAGATCCCAAATGGGAAATGTTCCTATATCCTATTGAGCGCTGGCGTTTATACTCAAGTTTTAAGAATGGTCATGAGGATGGCGGCCTGATAGATTTTGTCCGGATGTTCGGGATCATCGCAGCATTCATATTGCTGATTGCCTGTATAAATTTCATGAACTTAAGTACGGCCAGGAGTGAGAAACGAGCCAAGGAAGTCGGCATCCGAAAAGTAGTTGGTGCAAAAAAGAAATCGCTGATAGGGCAATTTATTGGAGAATCGATATTGCTTGCCTTTATTGCAGGTCTCCTGGCCCTTCTTATTGTAGAGATCGCATTACCGGCTTTTAGTAAGCTTACGGACAAAACACTGTTTATGTCCTATGCCGACACAGGTTTCTGGATGAAGTTTTTTGGTTTCATCGTTGTAACGGGCATCATTGCCGGTAGTTACCCCGCATTTTTTATGTCGTCGTTCAACCCCTCCAAAGTGCTAAAGGGGACATACAAAGCGGCTAATGCATTGATCACGCCCCGGAAGCTGCTTGTTGTATTGCAATTCACGTTCGCCATTATTCTCATCATATGCACCAGTATTGTGAAACAGCAAATAGACCACGCTCAAAACAGGGAGACAGGGTATGAAAAAGATAATCTCGTCTATCATATGTTGACCGGCGATATTGGAAAGAATTTTCATTTAATAAAAAATGAATTGCTTTCATCAGGCGTCGCCAGGTCCGTTACCAAAACGAGTGCTCCCCTTACACAGGGATGGAGTGATAGCTGGGGATTTCAATGGGAAGGCAAGGAACCAAATGACAAAACGAGTTTTGACCGCTTCTGTGCCGATGAGGCACTGGCCAACACCGCGGGGATGAGTTTTTTAATGGGACGTGATTTCGATCTGCAAAAGTTTCCTACCGATTCCAATGCCATGATCATTAATGAGAGTGCATGGAAGACGATGAAGTTTAAAGATCCCATTGGACAAATAGTTTATGATGGTGATAATAAGTTTCATATCGTTGGTGTGATAAAAGACTTTATTCTGCAATCTCCTTATTATCCAACCAAACCCATGGTCATCGAAGGAGCCAATGGATGGTTTAATGTAATTCACTTTAAACTGAACGGTGAAAATACAACCACTGACAATATCAAAAAGGCAGCGGCCATCTTTAAGAAGTATAATCCCGAATATCCATTTGAATATAAGTTTATCGATGAGGAATATTCCAGAAAGTTCAGGGAAGAACAGGCAACAGGTACGCTTGCCGCTTTATTTGCCGGACTTACCATATTTATTTCCTGCCTGGGCTTATTCGGGCTGGCTACTTATATGGCAGAGAACCGGATCAAGGAAATTGGTGTACGCAAGGTGCTGGGTGCTTCCGTCGCCAATATCACGACACTGCTATCTATAGATTTTTTGAAACTCGTAATGATCTCGTTCCTGATTGCCTGCCCCGTGGCCTGGTGGATGATGGTGAAAT
>JAEYVW010000430.1 GCA_023429365.1 Bacteroidota bacterium | reverse complement strand
CCTTTGCGGGCTATGAGTACACAGGAGAAAAAAGAAGAGAGAAGCCTCAATTTTCTGGAAGAAATTATAGAACAGGATCTAAAATCCGGCAAGTACACCAGTATTGTCACCCGGTTCCCGCCGGAGCCTAATGGCTACCTGCACATGGGGCATGCCACCAGTATCTGCCTGAATTTCGGCCTTACAAAAAAATACGGCGGGTATACCAACCTGCGTTTTGATGATACCAACCCTGTAACCGAGGAAACTGAATATGTTGACAGCATCAAGGAAGACGTGAAATGGCTGGGTTTTGAATGGAAAAATGAACGCTATGCTTCCGATTACTTCGGCGAGCTGTACCAGTTTGCCATAAAGCTGATCGAAAAAGGGCTGGCATATGTAGACGATAGCAGTTCCGAAGAGATCGCGTCTATGAAAGGCACCCCCACTGAGCCCGGGCGCAACAGCCCATACCGTGACCGGAGCGTAGAGGACAATCTTGACCTTTTCAAAAGAATGAAAGCCGGCGAGTTCCCTGACGGAAGCCGCACACTACGGGCAAAAATTGATATGGCGCATACCAATATGCTGATGCGCGACCCCGTATTGTACCGGATCAAGCATGCCCATCACCATCGCACGGGGGATGAATGGTGCATCTATCCCATGTATGATTTCGCACACGGACAAAGCGACAGCATCGAACAGGTTACTCACTCTATTTGCACCCTGGAATTTGTGCCTCACCGGGAACTATATGACTGGCTGATCGAAAAGCTGGAGATATACCCATCGCGGCAGTATGAGTTTGCACGGCGCAACCTTACCTATACTGTCATGAGTAAGCGTAAACTGCTTCAACTGGTCACCGAACAACACGTCAATGGCTGGGATGATCCACGTATGCCCACAATCAGCGGCGTGCGGAGAAGGGGATATACGCCTGAAGCGATCCGGGAATTTTGTGATCGTATCGGCATTGCAAAAAGGGATAATATCGTGGACGTGGGACTGCTGGAGTTTTTCGTTCGTGAGGACCTGATTAAAAAAGCGCTTAGAAGAATGGTGGTGTTCGATCCACTGAAACTGGTCATCACCAATTTTACAGCTGACGAAGAATTGGTGAAAAGTGAAAACAATCCTGAAGACCTTACTGCCGGTGACAGGGAAATACCTTTTTCCAACGAACTCTATATCGAGCGGGAAGACTTTATGGAAAACCCGCCAAAAAAATATTTCAGGCTGGCGCCTGGACAAATGGTGAGGCTGAAAAGCGCTTATATCATTAAATGTGACGAAGTCATAAAAGATGGGAATGGCCAGGTAACCGAATTGAGATGCAGTTATTTTCCTGAAAGCAAGAGCGGATCCGATACCTCCGGTATTAATGTCAAGGGCACCCTGCACTGGGTAAGCGTCAAACACGCCGTAACGGTGGAAGTGAGGGAATATGATCGCTTATTTAAGGTTGAAGATCCTTCCAGCGAAGAAGGCGATTTTAAGGATTATATCAATCCCGAATCATTAAAAATAGTAAAGACCGCATTTGCCGAACCTGTACTAAAGAATGCAAAGTTCGAAGAACGGTATCAGTTCATCCGTAAAGGATATTTTACACTTGATCCTGACAGAAGTACAAGTGGAATGGTATTCAACAAGACGGTGGGCCTGAAAGATAGCTGGAAAGCAGGCCAGAAGAAGTAAAATAGAAGAGAGGTGTTGTGTCAACACCTCTCAGATTCCAGAAAACTAAAAATTGAACCGTCCCAAATATTTTTAAGTAGTTGTTCTTTTCCTGTCGGCAATGATCATGATCAGACCGGCAATGATGGCGATCCCACCTGTATAAACCGGCCATCCAACCCATTTATCTTCGGTTTTATTGACCTCGATGGGACCTACATCCACCACTTTTTCTTCTGTCTTGACATTAAAGCCCCGGAAGATCAATAAGGCAATTCCGAGGACGATTAGTATAATTCCGGCTGTTCGCATGTTTTAGATGGAAACAAATAACAAGCCATCGTTAAATACCGTTTAAAACATATGCATCAGCTGTATTACGCGGGTAATAATGTTGACATTTTTCTACAGTTGAACTAAGTGTAAATACCTAGAACCTGTTCTGGGAGGGCATTTCAGCGTTGAAACATTGGTGTTAGTCATGACCAGTCCCAGGCCACAACAGCCCATTCATCGAGGTGGTCACGATAGATATGGATAGATTCAAACCCGGCTTTTTTATGCGCCCTCATAGATCGCTTGTTGCGGGTAGCTATCTCGGTTACCATAAGGTCAAACAACGGGGCGTATTGTTGTTTATGAAATGTATATAGCTTTTCTACAAGTCCAAGGCCACGATATGCTTTTTCGATGCAAATCTGTCCCATCACATAAAATCGATAGTCATCTAATGGTTTTTTGTTGTAGTGGAGTGTATCAAATAAAGAAAACATCGGTTCGAGATCAGGGATGAGTTGTCTGCATTCCTTCAGCATCGTCAGGGCATAGCCAATCACGGCATCACCGTTTTTGATGACCACCGATGGCGCAAGCCGGTGCATTT
>JAEYVW010000349.1 GCA_023429365.1 Bacteroidota bacterium | reverse complement strand
TTATTACCCAAACAACGCCTCCATCCCGTAATCATTGCATGAGTCATAATAATCCCGCTATATCAAAAGGCATCGACTGGAGCATTGTAGGGATATACCTGCTGCTTGTAGGCATTGGTGTGATGGCTATATTCGGAGCTACTTACGATGAAGGCGATCCGATCCTGCAAAGCTTTCTAGGTTTCAAAACAGACTACAGCAAGCAATTTTATTTTTTCGTCGTATCAATTGTCATCGGGCTGCTGATCCTTCTTACCGACAGTAAATTCTTCCCTGCTACCGCCAATATCTGGTATGTAGCGGGTATTCTATTATTATTATTGGTATTTCCATTCCACTCCGAGGTAAAGGGTACCAAGTCGATCATCCGGTTGGGCGGTTTCCAGTTTCAGCCTGCTGAGTTTTGTAAAATATGCGTAGCGCTGGCATTGGCAAAATATTTGTCACGACCCGAAACTGATTTTAGCAGAACAAGATCACAGTTGATCGCGACAGCGATCGTTCTTTTCCCTGCCGTGCTCACCATCCTGCAGAAAGAAACCGGGCTGGCACTGGTGTTCTTCTCTTTCTTCCTGGTGATGTACCGCGAAGGTTTGCCATCTATCGTATTGATCGTGGGTTTTGCGTTGGCTACCCTGGTAGTGGCCACATTGTTGCTTGAAAAAAATACACTGGCGCTGATACTAACAGGTATTGCATTATTGATCGTATTCCTGATGCGGCGGCAGATAAAAAGACGAAGGGCTATCCTGCTCAGGATCGTTTTGATTTGGTTCTTATGTGTAGGCCTGCAGCGGTTTGGTGTGCCTTTTATCTTTAAAAACCTGCTAGCCAAACACCAGGTAGAACGGATCTACAGTACCATCGGCCGCGATGTGCCCAGTGAATACATGAAAGGCGAAGCGGCGGTAGCGGGGAAAAAAGTTGAGAATACAGCCGATTATAATGTAAAGCAATCCAAGATCGCAATCGGCAGTGGTGGCTTGCTTGGTAAAGGCCTGCTAAAGGGAACGCAGACAAGGTATGGTTTCGTTCCTGAACAGCGCACCGACTTTATTTTTGATACCATTGGTGAAGGGTTTGGATTTGTGGGCAGCTTTATATTGCTCTGTATTTACCTGTTTTTATTATTCCGGATCATCGCCATTGCAGAGCGGCAGCGAAGTGTGTTCAGCCGTTGTTATGCGTATGGTGTCGCTTCTGTTTTCTTTTTCCATATTGGGATCAACCTGGCCATGACGGTGGGCCTGGCACCGGTGATCGGTATACCGCTTCCATTTATCAGTTATGGCGGAACATCTTTACTCACATTTACGATACTTCTCTTTATTCTCGTGCGACTTGATGCCGACAGGCAGATGGTATTGCGATAGGTGAGTATTGGATCCTGAAATCTAAAGCTCCCGGCGATCAATCTTCATTTCGCTATTTTCGCAGCTGAATATTTATTTCTACCAGCATGAAGATCATTCCACTGTCGGAAGGCACGTTTACGATAGATAAGACAAAACTTTTTGTTCCCTTTGATCAGCAGTCCCATGACTTGCAGTCGCGTCCCGTTGGAAGCCTGTTGGTAGAGATACAGCCATTTGTAGTCATCACAGAGAAAGATATTTTATTACTTGATACAGGGCTTGGCTTTGCAGGCGGGGAAGGTAAAATGCAGTTGCATCGTAATCTTATGGAAGCAGACATAAACCCCTCTGATGTTACAAAGGTGCTAATGAGTCATTTGCATAAAGACCATGCAGGGGGTGTTACCAAAGAAGATCATCGCGACCAGTTGTGCCTACCCGGCGCCACCTACTATATTCAAAAGCGTGAAATTGACTTCGCTTTTGAAAAAGGATTGCCTTCATTTATTCCCGACGAATTGGAAACGCTCAAAAATTCGGACCAGGTGGTATGGCTTCATGAGGATGAAGGGTCAATTGATGACTATATCCGGTACAAGATCACCGGTGCACATTCACCTTTTCACCAGGTATTCTGGATAAAAGAAGGAGAGGAAACAATTTTTTTTGGTGCCGACGATGCACCCCAACTTCAACAGATGAAACATCGCTTTGTTGCCAAATATGATCATGATGGGAAAAAAGCCATGGAGTTGAGAAGGCAATGGTGGCAGCAGGGGGAAGAGGAAAACTGGACTTTTTTATTTTACCATGATGTAAAGAATCCGGTTTATCGGTTCTGATCCGTTTATTAGGGATTACCGCCACGTCGTAGCGGACGATTACCTCCGCGCCGGTCCCTGATCGTTTTTAATTCCTGTATGAATTTATCCTGTTGATTGAAAACCTGATTACCTCTTTGCTCACCAAGTATCTCGCGGAACTGTGTACGGTAACGAAGTCTCAGATCAACGACCTTTTGTTGCAATACCAGCTTGTCGCCACGGTTGTCACGAATAGTTTGTCTCCATTCTTTAAAATAATTCAGGAAGATCGGAGTGAACTTTTTGGATTCATCCTTCGAAAGGTTCAGCCTTTTCTGGATGTACTCGTTCATCTTGTCACGAATCTTTTCATTACCATGATCGTCGTCATCCTGGGCAAACGAAAACCCGGTGACAAACAATAAACTTAATATGAGTAAAATTTTTCGCATCGTTTAATTCCAAATTAATTCATCAGAATTCCCGTTGTCAAGAAGCGCTGTTTCTGTTAAGAAATCCTGGATCTCTTTATCAGAAACATCCTGCAACAGATTCTTTATATCATCCCGGTTATCCGTGTTTGCCAGGTCAGGTTTTTCTGAGGTGGCAAGTTCTACAAACTCGCTGATATCATCGGTGCTAACCTTTTTGAGATTTTTCTCCACCCAAACGATAGATTTTGTTTCGGGATCCACCTCATTTTTACCAAACATAAAAAATCCAAGTAGTGAAACAAAAGCGACCACAACTGCCGCGGCAGCATACCTCAGCCATTTGCGGCTGCTGTTGAGTGAAACAACTTTCGCTTCTCTGTCGCTATGCTTTACACTTTGAAGAATACGGGCGGGTAAATCTTCAAAATATCCTGCGGGAACGGAATAAGTTGTTTTATGCTTTAAATCCCTCAGTACCGGCGATAAGGCTTCCTGCCCGGTTATATCGCTTTCCGCACTACCAGCTTTAATCAAACTTTCAGAGAGGCTGTTGAAGTAATCACCAGGAACAGTAAAGGGCGTCTTTTTAGGAATACTATTCAATAGTGGAGAAAGTGTTTCCAGTTCTTCCCCGGGAGTTGCCGCTTCCATGGCCTTGATCCTCTTCAGCATATCAGCAGCAAATCCTTCAAAATAGCCCTCGGGAACCTTGTAGCCGGGATGGCCGGCAGCCCCGATACTGCTTTGTAATTCACTTAATTCTTTTAATATGATTTCCCTTTGCGTCATGCCAGTAGTCAGACGTTTTATTATCCCCGGGGTTTAATGATTTTTAATATATTCTTCAATTTTTTTCACGGCGTGGTGGTAGCTCGCTTTTAAGGCTCCTTCGCTGGTTTCCAGCACTTTGCTCATTTCTTCGTAGGGCATTTCATCATAATACCGCAATTGAAATACAATTCGTTGTTTTTCAGGAAGTTGCTGGATGCCAAGCTGTAATTTCCATTCTAACTTATTGGCATCGAAGTTTTCATCTGCTTTGATCTTGTTGCTCAGTCCCGATTCATCTTCACTCAGGCTGACCAAACTCCGTTTTTTCTGCTGTTCAAGGAATGTCAGGCACTCGTTTGTGCCAACACGGTAAAGCCAGGTATAAAGCTGGCTGTCTTCACGAAAATTTTCCAGTCCCTTCCATACACGTATAAAAACATTTTGCAATACATCGTTGGCGTCATCATGATCTACAACCATCCGGCGGATATGCCAGTACAACTTCTCCTGGTACTTTTTTACAATAGCCGTATATGCCTTTTCCTTCGTGGCGGCTTCACGAAACTGTATCAGTAGCTCTGTATCGGAGAGGGAGGTTAATGACATTTATTAGGAATTGGTAATTAGTGATTGGATTTTGCCAAGGCGTGTTTCTGGATGGTGGATACTGGATACTTGATACTAGATACTGGATACTGGCACAGCTAATTCCTAACTCCTAATTCCCAATATCTAATTCCCAACTCAACCTTTCCGCTGCATAACCTTCTCAGCTGCCTGCACGATATCTGGCACATCGAGGCCATATTTTTTCAACAGGTCGGTAGGTTTGCCACTTTCGCCAAATGTATCTTTTGTTCCCACGTATTCAATCGGTACGGGATGGTTTTTAACGGCACATTGTGCAATCGCATCACCCAGCCCGCCAATAATATTATGCTCTTCTACAGTTACCGCGCATTTTGTCTTCTTGATGGAGTTGATAACCGCTTCGGTATCGAGCGGCTTGATAGTATGTATGTTGATAACTTCAACGCTGATTCCTTTTTCTTCCAGCACTTTCCCTGCTTCAATGGCCAGCCATACCATATGACCGCAGGCAAATATGGTTACGTCATTGCCGGTGCTGAAGAACTGCGCTTTGCCAATTTCAAATGGCTGCGAGGCATCGGTAAATATGGGCCATGACGGGCGGCCAAAACGCAGGTACACCGGGCCTGCATAATCGGCCACTGCTATGG
>JAEYVW010000268.1 GCA_023429365.1 Bacteroidota bacterium | reverse complement strand
GGCACCATTGATGGGACCAGTGTTTGCTATTGCATAGATCCTAAGGTCTGGAATCAGTATAAGACCAGCTTCGAGAACTTTTTCGCGGCTTACACCGAAAATAACTGTTGTTGATTTTTTTTGCTTTCATTAATCGTAATAATGCAATATAACAATTAAACTTTAATAAAATGAAAACATCAGAACAAGTCAAGGAACTGGTAAAAGGAAAATATGGAGCGATTGCCAGCCAGTCAAAAACCCAAAATGCTTCATCCTGTTGCGGGGCTACTGCCTGCTGTGGCGACGATGACGCCTATAGTATTATGGCCGATGAATACAGTCACCTGGAGGGATATAACCCCGACGCGGACCTGGGACTGGGTTGCGGGCTACCAACGGAATTTGCTAAAATGAAGGAGGGCAATACAGTCGTAGACCTGGGCAGCGGTGCCGGCAATGATGCATTCGTTGCCCGGAAAATTGTTGGTGAATCCGGTAAGGTTATCGGTATCGACTTCACCCCGGAGATGATTCAAAAGGCAAGGAAGAATGCTGAAAAGCTGGGATTCAATAATATTGAATTCAGGCAGGGTGATATTGAGGACATGCCTTTAACCAGCAACAAAGCCGATGTGGTGGTGAGCAATTGTGTTTTAAACCTGGTGCCCAACAAACATAAAGTATTCAGCGAGATCCACCGTGTCTTGAAACCCGGAGGCCATTTTTCCATTTCTGATATCGTGCTGGAAGGAGAGTTGCCAGGTAAATGGAAACAGATTGCTGAGTTATATGCGGGATGCGTAGCTGGTGCCATACAAAAAGAGGAATACCTTGGCATCATCCATGAAGCAGGTTTTTCAAATGTTGTTGTGCAAAAGGAAAAGGATATTACCCTCCCGGATGAAATGCTCGCAAACTATCTATCCCAGGACGAAATTGCACAGTTTAAGTCCAGCAACAGCAAAATCAAGAGCATAACTGTTTATGCCGAAAAGCCAGCTAAGGATGAGCGCAACTGCTGTGAGCCGGGGAGTGCATGTTGTTAGTCGTATCTTCATAGAATGTTGAATGACATCAATATTAAACCGGCTAGCCTGGAACACCGCGAAGCAATTATAAGCCTGTTGCAATCGGCGGGTTTACCAGTCGAAGATTTGCCTAATGGACTGCAGAATTTTTATACCGCATTGGATAATGGTATTGTAGTCGGGTTAATCGGACTGGAAACCTACGGTCGCAACGGGCTGCTTCGCTCTTTGGTAGTAAGACCTGACTATCGGCAAATGAAAATAGCAGCAGCGCTGGTGGACGAGGTTGAGAGAACAGGTAGAGATTTGAGATTAGCAGACATTTATCTTTTGACCGAAACAGCAAAAGATTATTTCACCAAAAAAGGGTATGAGCAGATTGCCAGGGAAGAAGCACCCGAGTCACTAAAACAATCATCAGAGTTTAGTCATGTATGCCCGGCTACAGCGGTACTAATGCAAAAGAAATTATGAAAGAGAAAAAGAAGCTGTTATTTGTCTGCATTGAAAACGCCAACAGAAGCCAAATGGCACAGGCGTTTGCAACTATCTACGGCGGAAACGAAGTAGAAGCATTCAGCACAGGTTCGCGGCCAAGCGGAAAAATTAATCCAAAGGCGATCGAAGCCATGGCAGAATTAGGGTACGATCTCAATACCCACCATTCGAAGAGTCTTGACGAGGTAAAGGAGTACGCTCCATTTGATGTAGTTGTTACCATGGGATGTGGAGATGCCTGTCCCTGGATGCCCGCAAAACAATTTATTGACTGGCAAATTCCCGACCCCAGGAATATGGAACCCGAGCAGTTTAGAGAGGTGAGGGATATGATTGGGGAAAAGGTTAAAGAATTAGTTCAAACCTTAAACGGGAAATAAAGGGGGTAAGACTATGCAACGATTGTAGCGGCACGTTCATAATCGGCGGTAAGACTAAGTGACAATATATAAATCCTTTCGATTATATCTATCCCTTCTCATTTAAGTGTAAACACTTATTCCGTTTTCCCTTACAAATAATTTTCTTCAAAAAGCAAAACTTGTTTTCGGAATTATAAAAATTAGTAAATTTATCTCGGCTTATATACTTCTCCGCAATCGCACATTATTACACGGATTTATTTTCTACTCCAGGCATCGATACTTGTACTCTATCCTAATACGGATAATCCGTACGTGATTAAATTTTTGATCCAATCATAGAAGAATAGGCATTTCAAGGATGCCTTTACATAAGCGATCTAAAGACTTATGTATGAAAAAGTTGACAATTGTTGTTTTACTATCATCGGCAGGTATGTTTTTATCCGCTTGCAATCTCTTCATAAAGTCCAAAACAGAAATTAGTTCTTCTCGTCCGCTGCCATTTACAATAATTTACTTCATTGAGTGGTATGTATCTCTACTCATTTCTTTCAGCGTACGCGTATCGCGCATGGTAAGACTTAAAACCATTTTATATAAAGTAAAACAAAGACCATGTCAAAAAAACAACTTAACCGTCGCCAGTTTGTAAAACTGGCCGGGCTCACGGGTGCTGCAATACCTGTGACTTCGTTGATAGGTTGTAATACGACCGAAATAAAAAATGAAATCAATTCCCAGGAAAAAATCGCGGGTGTACAGGCAGAGGATAGCCGTTCTTTTTCCAATGGGTTTTATTGGGGTGTCGCCACCTCGGCGTACCAGATCGAGGGGGCGTGGAATGCAGACGGCAAAGGTCCCTCCATCTGGGACACGTTCGCCCACACGCCCGGCAAGATGAGGAATAACGATACCGGCGACGTTGCCAACGATCACTATCATCGATACAAGGAAGACGTTGCATTGATGAAAAACGATATCGGTGCCAACGCTTATCGTTTCTCTATCTGTTGGCCACGTATCTTTCCCGACGGAACCGGTAAGCCGAATCAGAAAGGCATCGACTTTTACAACCGTCTCGTGGACGAATTGAAATCCGCAGG
>JAEYVW010000223.1 GCA_023429365.1 Bacteroidota bacterium | reverse complement strand
ATATACTTTTTGCAGAAGCGTGGCAGCGAAATGAACGGGTGCCAGGAGAGTTTGTTTGCAAAATCGATCTTTCAAAATCGATCAATTCACAATGAGATTTAGCTTAGGTTCAAAATCCCTGCGGGGCCCTCCCTCCCCCGCCTCCACCTCCATGATCTGGTTGACCTGTGTTAACTGTGATATCTCGGGACAATGCTCCCGATTATACCACAGCTTCCAACAGATCAACCTGAAGTTGTTCAGCTAAATCAACCCGGCACAAACCCTCAACGAAAGCCTATACCTGCAAAAAAAAGAATCAATTCTTTGGTAAATATCGTTTGCGTGCGATGCAAACCCAAGGGGAAAAGACGTTTTTAAAATAGAAAAAAACGGCGACATTAAAGCATGCCCTTCGCCCTTGCCAGATCCTCCGGCGTATCGATTGCCAGGCTCTTGAAATCAACCAGTGCCATGCGTATAGGAACACCATTTTCAAGGTAACGCAACTGTTCCAATTTTTCTGCCTGTTCGAGTACCGAAGCAGGCCACTGCGTGAAATTAAGTAAAGCTTCTTTTCGAAACCCATACACACCAATATGGAGATAATGGGCTATATGGGTACTTGTATTGGCAACATGAGGTATTACACTACGACTAAAATATAAAGCATCATTGTTTTTGTTTACCACCACTTTTACAGAACTGGTTTTTGATACGTCTTCATCCGCTGTAAATTTCCGCATCAGGGAACCTACCATTACCGAGGGATCATCAAATAAATGGACGAGCCTGGCCAGGGGCTCTTTCTGAATAAAAGGCTCGTCGCCCTGTACATTGATGATCACATCCACATCGAGTTCTTCAGCTGCCTCTGCAATACGATCGCTCCCGCTCTCATGAGGTCGTTTACTCATCATTGCTTCGCCACCATTGGACACGATCTCGTTATAGATGATGTCGCTGTCAGTTACTACTATCACCTTATCGAAAAGCCGGGTGGCCACCGTAGCATCATAGGTATGACTGATCACGGTTTTGTTACCCAATAGCTGCATCAATTTAGCGGGGAACCGCGAAGCAGCATAGCGGGCGGGAATCATGGCAATTTTCTTCATGCTGCAAAACTAGGAATCCAGTTTCTGAAATGGCTTTTTAAGGAGAGAAATAAAGTCTTCGTCTTTTTCATTGGGGTAGTACCGGTCGAGGCCGTAGCGGATATCCTTTGTATCCAGTTTCATAAAAGTGCCCAGCAGGCGGTCCCAAATGGAAAAGACAGCTCCGTAATTGCTGTCCGTATATGGTTGTTTCCAGTGATGATGGACCTTGTGCATATTGGGAGAAACAATTACATAACTTAGGATGCTGTCCAGTCTTTTAGGCAGGCTGATATTAGCATGTGTAAAAGCTGTGGTAAGCACAACCAGCGTTTGATATATCATCACACTATACACTGGCGCACCGGAAACAAAGATCAGCAACAGGAAAAAAACACCCCGGAGCAGACTATCACCAGGGTGATGGCGCAGGCCGGTGGTTACATCAACATTATTGTCGCTATGATGTATAAGATGAAAACGCCAAAGCACACTTACTTTGTGCATGACCAGGTGTACCAGCCAGCTGCTGAAATCCAGTGCCAGCACGCCTATTAATATTGACATGCCAATATCTGCATTGAACCAGTAAACCATACCGAAGTTCTGGTGCATGCACCAGTCAGACAACTTTACAATAAGTATAGCCAGCAGGGTATGTATTACCAGGTGAAGGAGGGTAAACCCAAAGTTTACAACTGCATGTTTAAACTTTGTTTTTTTGTAGCGCAGGGGCAACAGGGGGATAGCACCTTCAATGATCCAAAATATGAGAAGACCGCCAACCAGGATCGCCATGCGCTCCAGCGGTCTTTCTTCCAGCGTTGAAAAATAGCTAACCAGATTTTCCCACATACGTCCCGGTTTCCGGATTATTCAGAAATTGTAAATTACTAAAAAATAGACTAAGTATTCGGGAGGAAAATGCAGGCTTATCAGCTATCGGTTTGAACGGCCGGGTCAAAGCCCTGGACTATTTCCCTGGCGCGTTCCAACTGGCTCTCGGCTACCATGAGTTTGATGCCGCCAATGGCATTGGAAAGAAAAGGATCGATAGTAACGCTATATTCATCTTGCAGACAACAATTGATATACTCATCCTTCAATCTCCCCAATAAAATGTGGGCAGGAATATAGTTGTCAAAGGAACAAAGTACTACATATTTCATCACACGTGGTTAAATAAAAAAGCTCTCTACATAGAGAGCTCAAAGTTCCTGATAAAAAAAATATCATTTATTGATTTAACATCAGCGGCATCACCAACATAAGCATTTCTTCATTCTCATCCTGGTCAACTGGCTTTATAAGACCTGCCTTGGTAGGCGTAGATAATTCAATATTTACTTCATCGCTATCGGCTGCAGATAACATCTCGATCAGAAATTTGGCATTGAATGCGATCACCAGGTCTTCACCATTGTACTGACACACCATTCTTTCCGTTCCTTCAAAGCTGAAATCAACATCCTGCGCGGCGAGTTGAAGTTCACTGCCGCTGATACTCAGGGCTACCTGGTTGGTACTTTTATTACTAAAAATGCTGACCCTACGTAGCGCACCCTGAAAATCATTCTTATTAACAGTCAGCCGGTATGGGTTATCGGTTGGTATGACTACTTTATAATCGGGGAAACGCGCATCAATAAGGCGACAACTCATTTGAGTAGTACCATGTGTTACAAAAAGGTGGTTACTGTTATAACTGATCGTAAGTTCATCCTCATTAAAAGGGATGGCTGATTTCAACAGATTGAGCGGTTTACGTGGGACGATAAAGCTGTCGGTTTTGGGACAGGATACGTCTTTGCGTTTATAACGTACCAGCCTGTGGGCATCCGTAGCGACGCATTGCATACCTTTTTTATCAAGTTCGAAATAAACTCCTGTCATCGCAGGGCGCAGATCGTCATTACTGGTTGCAAATAATGTCTTATTGATAGAAGTGATCAGTGCGGCTGCCGTGAGTTGGAAGGTTGTAGTATCGTCTGCCGCCGGTGCTTTGGGGAAGTTGTCCGGATTTTCTCCCATCACTTTATACTTACCGTTGTCACTGGTGATCTCGATACCAAAGTTTTTATCAATGTTGAATGAAAGCGGCTGATCAGGAATATTTTTCAATGAATCCAACAGGATCTTTGCCGGAATGCAAACCCGCCCGCTATCTTTCGCTTCAATATCGAGCTGTATTCTCATTACCGTTTCCAGGTCCGTAGCTACTACCGTGAGCTTATTTTTTTCGATTTCGAATAAAAAATCCTCGAGAATGGGTAATACGGTATTAGCGTTGATCACACCGGCTATATGCTGCAGTTGTTTCAGTAAAGTGGACGAGCTTACGATAAATTTCATATACAAAATTGAATGTGGCGAAACTACTGATTTTTAATATATCGTCAATATTCAGCTACCCCCAGTTTGACGACCCTGTG
>JAEYVW010000220.1 GCA_023429365.1 Bacteroidota bacterium | reverse complement strand
GGCTTTTAACAGCGCAAGACTGGCGGGCATGATACAGGCAGCGGAAAGTCCCTGGAAGATGCGGCCGGCAATCATTACCGGGGCCGCCATGGAACCGGCAGGGGTGAGGCCTACGAGCAGGGAGCCTATAATGCTGAAGGCAAACCCCACCCGGATGATCTTTAATCGACCAAGACGATCAGCGAGTCCGCCCATCACAACTATAAAGATCCCGGAGAAAAGGGAAGTGATGGATACTGCGATATTCATTACCGAAGTTTCCATCCTAAGGTCTTTTGCCATTTCCACATTGATGTTGAGGGTGGTTTGTGCAAATAGCCAAAAAGCCAGGACGCCCAGTATTATTCCCAACAATAACCTGTCGTTTCCTTTGTAAGCCGTATTCATTTGTTGACGTATTAGCTAGTTAAGGACCAAAGTAGTTTCAAATGGGAGGGCTGGGGTTATTCAGTGGAATTGGCAGGGAAGAGTGACGGGGAAGGGACGTGTCAAACTTAATTAATATTTTCTGGATACTGGATACTGGATGCTGGATACTGGATGCTGGATAATAGATGATAGATGTGGCGTTGTTGTTAACAGTCAGTTAGTCGATTTTTGGAAAGAAGAAAAAGTCCCCGCCCCAGGCCTGGTTTACTTCGTTACAAATTTTCTTAAGTGCACTGCCCTGCGTGACAGCGGGGAGTCATCTGTTGCTATCGATAGCTTTTATTGTTGTGAAGATCTTGTTATGACAACTCAGTTTGGGCTGGAATCAATCCTGCTATGTCGTACCGGTCTTGAGCCGGTATTTTTCTCCAGGCTGATTTGAAATGAAGAAAATTTCCACCCAGGGTCTGGTCAATTATCCCTACGCCGCAGTCCCGAACATTTTATTTCAAAATCAAATACCATCCCAAGGGTATATTAATTACGATAAGCCAGTATTAAATTGGTGTGGGGAAATAAAAAGCAACTGTTTCCGTTCCTTACAATATGCAAAGAAAAATCTATTTGTTGATCATGTTTGCCGGGAGCCTGCTATTTAGCGGGACCGCCTTAGCTCAATATCCCTCTTTAAAAAGCACACAGCATATAAAAGTGGACGGATACAAGCCATATATCTATGTAAATCCGTTTTCGATGCGTTCTTCAGGAGGCAATACGAATGTGCCAAACAGATCAACGGGTACCAACAGGACTTATCAGGGAGGTACCAGGAGAACTGTAAGTTCGGCACCGGGTATGACCGACAGGGAATTGGAGGAATTACAACGAAAAAATGTTGCGAAAACAGCAGCAATGAAGGTATTTGTACAGTACGCATGGGATGCTATGATGGATGGCGATGTTGCCACGATAACAAAATATATGGACAGCGTGGCAGGCGTGAAGAATGTGAATACACGGAATTATATGATTGACGGGCTTGAGTTTATTTGGGGTGTGGAGTCAACGGAAAAAATAAACTGGGATATTGAAAAGCATCTACAGGCCTACAACTTGTATATCAGGCCAAGGTCCAAAGTATCCATCTATTCGACAGCTCTGCCGGTGCCACCGTGGGACAGATCCCTGCATGTCAGGTTTGATAGTACTAAATATGAACACAAGTATAAATACCCCGAGGAGATGCACCTGCTTGCCGACCTGATGATGGTACGTGTGCTTGCACGGCATGCATGGAACTTGCATAGTGAAAGCGCAATCCAACTCATGGAAGAAGCCATGACCTGGTATGACGGTAAGGGCCTTGACTGGCGGAGGTACGACGAATTGCGGGGGCTCAATTATTACCTGTGTGGAAGAAAAGCGCTGGGGGCAAAACTCATGGTTACTGCCATGCAAAAATTCCCTGAACGGAAAGAGGCGATTATTAAAAGACTTGCGAGAGAACTTGTATTAACCGGAAAGGATACACTGGCAGACGAGATGTATGATAAAATAAAACGTGGCGATATTTCTGGATTTGATGATAATGAACCCTCATATATCAGTGAATTTGCATTTCTCACATCCTTTGTGGATAGAGGCCGCCCCGATAAAGGTTTGGAGTTATGCAGGGCGATAGAGGCCGAGTATTTTTCAAGTGGCAATTACAGCGATTCAATGTTTCATAAAAAATTCCCGGCTTACTTTTTCGAAGCCAGGTTATTCCTGGCAGGCGTTCTTAATGACGATGAGGCAATACGTAATTTTTATAACCGGAGAAGATCGGTTGCGATTAAAGATCGCGTTGAGTCAATCGAATCAGGAAAACGGGTGGTTGCTTATGCTGAGTATGCAGCCAGGGAAGAGTACAAAGATCGGCCCGATAAACTAAATGCATTATTGAAAGAACTGGACTCGACCTCAAAAAAGGCAAGGATCAGGCCATACGCCGATTTCCTTTACGAGTTGCCGGTACAAGCGCTATTGGAATTAAAACGATGCGACCTGCTTAGGGAGTTATTGAAACCCGACCTGCTACTCTTCGAATCATTCCGGTTCCAGGAATTGGATTATGAAGCAGGATATAAAACCCCACCATCCCAGGAGATTGTCGCACTGCTTGAACGAATCAGCCAGTGTGGTATAATTTTTAAGTTTGCTGACTAGCAATAGTTATAAAGGGCGTAGATCCGGTATCCGTATTCTTTAATGCAGAGTTTACTTTGGCATACTACTCTTGGTGGGAGTCGTTGTTCGGCATAATCGAACAAAATCCGTTATCTTGTCCGCAATTAGTAGCTCCAAAATTTTACATCATGAGTCTCCCGTATATTGCTATTGGCCTGATAGGTATCTTCTTCATTTATGTGTTGTTCCTCGCGCTGACAAAAAGGACTAAGCAGCTAAAGACTGTTTTACCGCCTGGAATATTTTTTATTGCTGTTTGGGTGGCGGTGTATTATTTTTTGTTGAAATAATTTTTGAATTATTATTTGTTAGTAAGTTTCATCTGCTAATCTCATTCCGGCCCTGAGCCGGTATCTTTCTCTAAGCTAATTTAAAAAGTAGAGAAGGTCCCCGCCCCGGGTCTGGTTTTCATTGTAGCAAATTTTCTTAAGTGCACTGCCCGGGGTGACAGCGGGGAGTCGTCAGTTATTGTCAGAAGTTTTTATTGTAGTGAAGCTCTTGCTATAATAGCTCAACTTGGGCTGGAATCAATCCTGCTATGTCGTACCGGCCCTGAGCCGGTTTCTTTCTCTAAGTTAATTTGAAAAGTAGAGAAGGTCCCCGCCCCGGGTCTGGTTTTCATTGTGGCAAATTTTCTTAAGTGCACAGCCCGGGGTGACAGCAGGGAGATAGTTTTAATTGTCGTGGTTTTTATCAATCCAGCTATTGCATAGAATAAAAAACCCCGGGCTTAACCCGGGGTAATCTTACTAATGTGTTGCTGGTTCCGTTTCAATCGTTGCCAGCTGATAGTTTGCCGTCATCAATTCGGTGATGGGCTGTTCTTTTTTGCCCCGGCGAAATTTTACTATCAACTTATCAAAGATTGAATACATCACCGGTACCACTACCAGTGTAAGGAACAGCGAACTGATCAGGCCACCGATGATGACCCATGCCAGCCCATTCTTCCACTCGGCACCGGCACCCGATGCAAGGGCGATCGGCAACATACCGATCACCATCGCAATGGTAGTCATAAGGATCGGACGCAAACGGGCATTATTGGCATCAACCAGGGCCTGGAAAGTACTGGCCCCTTCTGCCTTACGCTGGTTAGTAAAGTCCACCAGCAGGATCGCGTTCTTGGCCACAAGGCCAATGAGCATGATCAATCCAAGTATTGTAAACAGGTTGAGCGAATTATTGGTCAACGCTAACGCCAGCAGGGCACCAATGATCGAAAGCGGAATGGAAAACAATACCACAAACGGGTACACAAAACTATTGTATAAAGCCACCATGATCAGGTATACCAAAACAACCGCAGCGATCAGTGCAATACCCAGCGATCCAAAACCTTCACTCTGGTTTTCCATATCGCCACTCCATACATAACCAACACCTGTCGGCCTGGGCAACTTGTCAAAAGCGGCCTGCCATTCGGCAGCAACTGTCCCGGTAGGGCGACCAACAGTCTGCGCCTGCACCGTTACGGAAGTACTTTTGTCTCTTCTTTCCAGCTGGCTCGGACCTGAGCTCTCCCTGATATTTGCAAACTGGGATAAACGGATCTGCTCGCCCTTGTCATTCACAAATAAAAGATCGCTTACGTCGTTGATACTGCGACGATCGAAACTGGCATAACGTATATTGATATCATATTCATACTCGCCCTGGCGAAACTTGCCATCCGTGTTACCACTAAATGCAGTCTGCATGGTAGCACCTACAGTAGACATCGACAATCCGAGCGAAGCCATTTTATCACGATCAACCTGCACATTGATCTCGGGGTTACCAGCTTCAACAGAAAGTTTCATTTCCGTAGCACCCTGGATATTTTTCAGTTCGTTCATGGCAGCCTGCGCAAAAGACATTACACTGTCCAGTTCGGGACCTGTGACGATCAATGCAAGCGGTGCCTGCTCAGCTGAACCAAGTATACTCACCGGAACGGTTTTTACCTTGGCGCCAACCAGCAGGGGCTGTAATTCATTTTTGATCTTCGCTGCATAGATATTGGCTTCGTCTTCACGATCTTTTTTCTCTACCAGCTGTACATTGATCTCCGACTTGTAGGCAGTTGCCCGCGAAGCACCCATGCCTTCGCTGGATTGGCCTACCGTTGCGATCAGCTTGGTGACTTCTTTCTTTGTCTTCAGGTATTCTTCGGCTTTTTGCGTCATGGCATTGGTCTGCTCGATCGACGCGTCCTTAGGCATTTCTATTTGTACCAGGAACTCACCACGGTCACTCTTTGCAAAAAACTCTGCGCCAATATAACCTGCACCGAGCAGGTAGAATGATGCGATCAGCATGGTGAATACAGCTGCCAGGGTTGTTTTTTTATGGTTGAGCGACCATTTCAGTATCGAAGTCACCCAGTTTGTAAAGCGGTTTAAACCATTTTCAAAACCGATGATGATCTTACCGAAGAAAGTTTTGTTGGTAATTTTTTCCAGTTTCCCAAACCTTGACGATAACCAGGGTACAATGGTGAAAGAAGAAAGTAAGGATAATAAAGTGGCGATCGATACCGTTACGCAGAACTGTTTGATAATATCCGCTGCCAAACCGGTACTTAGCGCGATTGGAACAAACACTACCACGATCACGAGGGTGATAGAAGTAACGGTAAAACCGATTTCTTTCGTCGCATCATAAGCCGCACGCACCCGGGTCTTCCCCATCTCCATATGCCGGTAAATATTTTCCAGTACCACGATCGCGTCATCCACGAGTATACCTACCACCAGCGAAAGCGCCAGCAATGACATCAGGTTAAGCGAATAGCCAAGCAGGGCCATCCCGATAAAAGTGGCTATCAATGAGGCAGGGATCGCCACCATCACGATCAGGGCATTACGGACACTGTGGAGAAAGAATAACATCACAAGGGCCACCAGCAGGATCGCCAGCATGAGGTCGAAGATCACAGCATTGGCAGACTGAAGCGTATATACAGAACTATCATTCGCCACTTTGATATCCAGACCTTGTGCGGCATAATCTTTATGAAGTTTATCGATCGTTGCCCGGATCTGTTCACTTACACCCACCGCATTGGCATCGGATTGTTTAAGTACCTGTACCGCGATCGCGCTTTGCTGGTTTACACGGGCCAGTTTTTCCACATCTTTTTGTGCATCCTGTACATCAGCCAGGTCTTTCAACCTGATCTGTACGCCGTTTTGATTGGCGATCACCAGTTCCCTTAGCTCCTCTACGGTTTTATATTTCCCGGCCAGCCGGATCAGCACATCCTGTTCTGTTGTCTGCACACTACCAGTGGGAAAATCCAGGTTGGAAGATAGAATGGCATTTTGTACCTGCAATAGCGAAAGACCATATCCTTCCAGCCTGCCGGCATCAATGCTTACCTGTATCTCTCTTTCCTGGCCACCGATCAGGTTGATCTGGGCCACGCCTTCCACTCTTGACAGGATGGGTGAAATACGTTTATCCATCAGGTCGAAGAATGCCGCTTCATCCATATTGGCCGAAGCCGACATCGTCATGATGGGAAGATCATCGAGTGAGAATTTATTCAGGGAAGGAGGATCGATATCTTCCGGCAGGTCTTTTAATATGGCGTTGATCTTTCTTTGTGCGTCATTCAGCGAATAGTCCACATCCGTACCGCTGTTAAGCGTAATGATGACCGACGACATACTTTCAAAAGACTTAGTATCGATCTTCTTGATATTTTCCATCGAAGACAACGCGTCCTCAATTTTTTTCGAAACAGTGTTCTCCACTTCACTCGGTGAAGCGCCGGGGTAGACTGTCGTTACGGAAACAACGGAAGGACTGAACTTGGGCAGGAGCTCATAATTCAGCGAAGAATAGCTTAGCAATCCACCCAGGATCAGTACGATAAAAAGTACAATGACAAGGGTGGGGCGTTTGATTGATATTTCTGCTAGTTTCATCTGTAAATATTTTGTTTGCCTGTTGGCTTTATTTGATCACAGAAATTTTACTTCCATCTGCAAGGTTCACCTGGCCACTGGTGATGATGGTCTCACCTTCTGTTAATCCCTGCAGGATCTCAACCTGGTCGCCAAACACACGTCCCGCAATCACATCGCGTAACCTGGCCACTGAATCCTTTTCAGCGATAAACACTTTATTGGTGCTCACACTACCGGCAAACGCGGTACGGGGAATAGTGATCACCGGTGTAGTATTGCCCGGTGTGAAGAAGGCAGTGCCATACATACCCGCTTTCAATTCGTTGCCGGGATTGCTGGCAATTTCAATTTCAACGGGGAAGTTCAGTGCTGCATCCGCCTTAGGCGCGATAAAGGAAATAGTGCCCTGATAATTCCTGTCGGGAAATACACTGGCTTTTACATTCACTTTGTCTCCTTTTTTAAGGTTAGCCACCTGGTTTTCATTTACAGTGATCGCCAGTTTGAGACGTGATACATCTACCAGCTCAAAAAGTTGCGTGCCCGGACTTACCACTGCACCGGGTTCGATATAGCGTTTGTTCACGATACCATTAATCGAAGATTTGATATTGGCATCACTAACGCGGATCTTTGCCTGTGCAAGCCTGGCCTGCGCGTTCTCAAGTGATAGAACGGCCTGATCGAGTTGCTGCTGCGTAACGCCACCTGTTTTGAAAGCGTTTTCATAACGGTGTTTATCACGCAGGGCATTTTGGTAAGCAGCTTCCGCGGTTTCGACATCAATGCTCAGCACATCTGTTTTAATGATCGCCAGGGTCTGGCCTTTACGAACATAGTCTCCCTCTTTGGCCAGTACACTAACTACCCGGCCTGAGTTTTCTGCAGCGAATTTTAGTTCCTGTCCTGGTTCAAAATTTCCATTGGCAGAAAATTCAAGCGCAACGGACTGTTTGGCTACCGAACTGGTCCTTACCGCCACATTTCCATTCGCGGTTTGTGCAACTACGGCTGTTTTTTCCGCGTTCTTTTTCTTATTGCTGGCCAGTACAGATCCGATCAGGACAAATAAACCTGCCAATACACAAACGGTGATGGCTGTTCTTACTATTTTTTTCTTTCTCATTTTATGTTTAGGTATTTTAGTTGATTAATGATTTTAACTGGCCGCGGCTTTTTATCA
>JAEYVW010000096.1 GCA_023429365.1 Bacteroidota bacterium | reverse complement strand
GCGCCATGAAAGATCATTTTACAGCCCGCTTCACGCATGATCGCCAGGCTGCTGTCGGCGTAGCGGTCAATGGTATCTATTCTACCTTCGCCCCACCAGACCAGGTTTTCATTTTTAACCAGCCTGGAAAATTCCACCACTCTTTTTTCAGAAACAAAAAAATTGCTGTCGTAAAACTCCACAGCGTTGATATCATACTTCACCTTCACCTCCATGATATCATCATATATTTTCTGCGCTGATCGTCCTTTCCATCGTGCATTGTAAATGGGAACTACGCCACAAAAGGCACAGGTAAAGGGGCATCCCACACTGCTGTGGTAGGCAAAGGTTTTAGTTCCCAGCACCGACTTGCCGATGTATTTTTTCATCGGGTAAAATGTGTTGAGTTTTTCATAAGGCAGCGGAGGTAAAGCATCCTGGTCGTACAACTCATCCTTCTTTGTTTTTACAACAATCCCATTTTCTTTGAAAACCAGGTTTGGAATATGATTAACCGGACCACTGGATTGCATCGCGTCCATCAGCATAGGGAATGCATAATCGCCGGGACCATAAACGATAAAGTCAATATATCCTGAATTAATACATACCTGGCTGTGATTGGAAGGGAAATAGCCGCCCCAGACGATTTTCATATACGGATATCTTCGCCTGATCTCCCGAGTAATTGGAATGGCTTGTTTCAGTTGAGGGCCTGGCATCACTGTGCATGCAAAAACCCTGAACCCTCCGCCGTCGAGATAATCAAAAATTACTTTTCGTGGGTTTTTTTCAAGATTGCCGTCGACGATGGCATAATCATATCTTCCTTCGATGGAAGCTGCGATTGACAAAATAGAATTGGGAACCCGGGCCTTTGATTCAGCCGCTCGTGGATTGAAGAATAAAACCTTGTTCATGATTGCTGCGCCGCCTTCAAAAAATTGAGTAAATGCCTGCAGATGCGTTCAGCAGGATTTTCTACCCAAATCGTTTTATCGCAGTAAAAAGTTGCCCGGCAAGCGGTTATTGTGCCGCCATGTGGCGTAGGTATTATGAATATGCGCCAACGCGGAAGGATGATCCTGAACCTGTTTCGTCGAAATGACTTCAAAAAGCATGATTTTGTGGATGCCGTGATTGAACGAATCCCGCAACTTAAGTTCCTGGTAAGAAATCGTTGACTCGGGCAGGGGGAGATGCAGTTGATCCGACACAGCGTCGATAAAAGGAAAATGCTGTTTCGCTTTCAGCTCCTGCATGTGATTTTTTCCCAGGGCATAAGCGGTCTTATAAAACCCATTTGCCACCCTGGCGATCAGGATTGTGCCGGCATTTTCTACCTGGCGGCAGGCTTTCCCGGAGAAACGCAGGGAAACCAGGTAGTGGTTTTCATCTGCCGGGCCATGCAGGTCAGTAGGGAAAAGGTTGTAGTTGCCTTGCTGACCAAGGCAAATAAGTGAGATATTCCGTGGCAGGGCGTATGCGATCTGTACCTGCTTATAGAGATTGTCTTTCAGGAAGACGTTTCCCTTTTTTCTGTTGAAAAGCCGGTTATTGATGCCAATAATGTATTGATGAAAGGACGATACAAAATTGTGGGACCCCGTTAAACCTTCATAGAAATGGACGGCGCTATGTTGAAAGGAAGCGTCTTTTATTTTTTGCAATCGAACATTGGCTATAGCATCCTTTTTTGATAAACTTTCGTTTGGTTGAAGTGATCGGCTGCTGAATGCAATTTCGATGATATCGGAACCTGCGATTTTTTCGGGAAGGGCTAGCACGAGGGGATGGTATCCGACAAAGGAGTGAAGGTTTGAAATATCCTGTACTACCCGTCCCTCGCTGACAAGATAGGCTCGTAAGGGTTGCTCAAATATGTCACCTGCTAAGCAGAGATATTCCTGGGGATAATGAAGACCGTTGAATTTGTTCAGCACTTTTTGCAGCAGCTTCATATTTTAAAACTAAGAAAAATTATAATCGGTCAAAAGCAAATCGTTGTTGAAATGAAAATCCTTAGCACGAGTTACAGCCGATCCAAAGAATACAATGATCCCGAAGAATGGTTAAACCGGATTTCATTTTACACGGGAATACTGGAGCAGTTGGCTAAAGACAATGAAGTTACCAGTATAGAGCGCATCAACTATGAGGGAGAGACCAGTAGGAATGGGGTGAATTATTATTTCATGGATTTAAAACGTGAAGTAGTTCGTCTTCCTTTCCGGATGCATAATATCATTCGAGGCTTTGAACCTGATGTTGTACTGGTAAACGGTTTAATTTTTCCCTTGCAGGTGATGCAGCTGAAGTGGAAATTGGGAAAACGGGTAAAGATCATTGTCCTGCATCGTGCGGAAAGGCCATTTGAAAATGTTAAACGCTACTTGCAAATAACAGCAGACAGGTATGTGAATAATTATCTGTTTGCTTCCTCTGAATTTGGGGAAGAATGGTTGCAGGCAGGTGTTATCGGAGATCGCAATAAGATCCGGGAGATCATGCAGGCATCATCGGCATTTTCCCCAACCAGGCGTATCCAGGATGAAGCATCAGTAGGACCGATTTTTCTTTGGGTCGGGCGGCTTGATGCGAATAAGGATCCAATTACCGTGTTAAAAGGATTTAGCAGGTTTTTGATTGAGAATCCATCGGCGAAACTATTTATGATCCATCAAACGGATGATCTATTAGATGAGGTGAAAGATTTGATACAAATCCATTACCATGCCAGCAGGTCGATCAGGCTGGTCGGAAAAGTTCCTCACCCGGATATGGAGGAATGGTACAACCGCGCCAATTTTATTATATCCGGCTCGCATTATGAGGGGAGTGGTATTTCAGTCCTGGAAGCTATGTCATGCGGCTGTATACCGATACTAACAAATATCGCTTCGTTCCGGCGAATGACAGGCCCCGGAATATGTGGACTATTGTTTGAACCTGGAAATGCTGACTCTTTAGTGGACGCTTTGCGAAAAACAGAACAAATGGATAGAGAAAAGGAGCGTTCCAAAACAATACAACGTTTTCAAAACGAGTTTTCTTTTGAAGCAATAGCAGGAAAGATTAATGCATTAATTCATGAGTGAATTATCACAACTGGTAAGTATTATCATGCCTACTTATAACAGGGAGGGATTGATACTGCAATCTATCGAGTCGGTGAGGATACAGACCTACAACAATTGGGAGCTTATCATTGTGGATGACGGTTCTGAAGACAATACTGAACAGTTGGTAAGGGGCATAGGAGATCACCGCATACATTTTATAAAAGCCGGCCGGATAGGGATAAACGGACGGGTAAAAAACATTGGACTTGAGAAGGCGAGGGGAGAAATGATCGCATTTATCGATTCAGATGATCTCTGGGCTTCGAACAAACTTGAGATGCAGATTGCCATGCTGAATCACTATGCGCAGGCCGGATTTTCACTCTCGGGCGGTTATAATTTTAGGATACCAGGTGAACCGATTGAGTATTTTTATAAAGAAAGGCAGGGCTGTCGGGTTGGGAATTTGCTGACCGCAATTTTCAAATCAGAGGTTGCGACGATTATTCCAACCCTTCTATTTCGGAGAGAATGTTTGAATAAAACGGGGATGTTTAATGAGCAAAAGGATTTTGCAGATTGTGATTTTATTATACAACTTGCCCGCCAATATAAGGGCGTTGTGATATATGATCCGCTATTTTTCAGACGCCTGCACGAACATAATGACAGCGATGCAAACTGGGCAAAACGAGCTGATGAGGGGATCGAGCGGGTGTTGATCTATAAAAAGGCGAAGATTCTGCCGGTCAGACTCGCCAGGGATACGATGTTCAGAATGTATATCAATGCGGGAGAGAAACATTTACGATTTCAAAACTACCGAACAGCTGTACGAAAATTTTTAAAGGCATGGATAAATAAACCATTAAGCATCATTCCTATCAAAAAGACTGCAAAAGTAATCCTATCGTTGTTGAAGAATTAGAGCCAGCATTTCTGTTGCAGTCTCCCCGATGCTACGGTATAAATTATTCTTCGAAACAAAGGGCGAAGTGTTCAAAATATGGATTGCCTGCTGGGTCATTTGTTCTACAGACGAGGCGATATGCCATTGCTGAATATCGGCATTCATCGGCTTGCAAAAACTAATGACATGTGCGCCGGCAAATAGCGCTTCCATGCATACGCCCGAGAAGCCTTCATAGGCTGACGGATGCAGGAGTAACTTAGCTTTTTGCATCCGGGAAAGCACTTTGGGGTATGGCAATTCACCCACAAAGCTGAGTGTGTCATGCAAATCCAGCTCTTCGATCATTGCGGAAAGATTTTCCTTCTCGGGGCCATTTCCGATCAATTCGGCTTTTATGCCTGGGCTCTGTTTTTTGATCGCGGTTACAATTTCAATAAAGATATCAAATCGTTTTAAGGGGATTAGTGAGCCCACGCCCAGCAGTTCAATGGTTTTCTCCCCAGGTGTCGCTCCAAACAGGCTGGTGTCAAGACCAGGTGGTATGATATGTTGAGGTTTGGGGCCATGATTCATCTCAAACCTGGCGCTGATCGAATCTGAAATTGCGATCAGTTCGTTTGCTTTAAGACCGGCACGTTTTGGATACTTGTTTTCTTTTTTCGCATCCTGCCCTAGTATCCAACAGAAATGAGTGAGACGATTTCTTTTTGCAAACAGGTGACCAACCGCTGCGCATTCGCCATACCAGAAGCTTATTAACGAAGTGATAGTGTGTTCCCTGTGTATGTTTACCAGCACACGCATTATTGTTTTCCGGAGCATTAGTCTTGTTATACCACCTTTGTTTTGGCCATTGAATGGAATAACCCGTATTCCCCGCCAGTAGTATTCCCTACCATGATAAGGATATTGAAAGCTTAAAACAATGATGTTGAGATTTGAATCGAGTTTCTGAAATGTTTCAACCAGTTGCTGCTGCATGGGTAGACAGGTCGAATCGTTTTCGTCTTTGGGAAAACCCGGTGTAAGTATGATAAGTGTTTTTTTATGACTCATCCAACGAAACGATTTTGTTACACCAGGAAAGACTTTTTTTGTTGTGGGTAATCAGTATCACCATTTTTCCGCGGTGGGTAAGTTCACGGAAATGGGTCAGCAGGTAAGTTTCCGAAGTTTCGTCCAGCTCATTGAATGGTTCATCCAGTAGTATGATGTCTGCATTTTTATATAAAGCGCGTGCAATAGCGATGCGTTGCTGTTGCCCGCCGCTGATGTTCTTCCCATTTTCGGTGATGATCATACCCAACCCATCCGGGTACCGGGAAATAAATTCAGATAGACCCGAAACCCGGATTGCATAATCGAGATTGGCAGGATGATAACCATTTTCTTCCAGCGTAATATTTCTAAGCAGGGTATCATGTATGAGAAAAGGTTGTTGCCTGACATAGGCTATCGAGGGCCAGTAAACTTTGAGACTGTTTTTTTTGAGAGACACATCATTGATAATAACTTCCCCCTGCGCGGGTTCGAGGAATCCCAGGATAATATTTAACAGGGTTGTTTTTCCAACTCCCGATGCTCCGCTAATTCCTAAAAAGTCATGTCGCTGCAATGACAGGTTGAGATTTGATAATACTGGTGTACCGTTGTAACCGAATCCTATACCTTTTAAGGTAACAGATTGGATACTGACTACGGGGAGCTTGTCATTTCCTGGTACCACATCCTGAGAGGTGTGTGCCATAGTTTTTGTCGCAAACTCGTATGCTCTCATTTGCCCGTTGGCATTGGTAATTTTTACAATGCCGGGAATGATCTTATAAGCCGCCGCTACAAAAGCACCGATTGTTAGGAGGTAGGATGAATCATTAGTGCCTGTCCATTTAGCGATCACAACCAGCACGAAAAGCCCCAGGATGGCAAATACCTCAATGATTCGGGACGGCATACTCTGAACCAGCATACTATCAAAAAGGGCAGTACTGAATTTTCACCGAGCCTCAACAAACCGATTGAGAAAAAAATCACGGCGGTTGTAAACATTACTTTCAATATATCCTTTTAAAGCGTCCATCACATACTGGTAGGAAAACTGGTTATGGACCCGGATGTTTTTTCTTGCCGCCGCCATACGTTTTTTTATAAAATAGAAAACAACTATGACCGGTGGTAACAAAATAGCGAGCAGTAACAGGAAGAGTTTGAAATTGAAAAGTAGAATGGCAAGAACGGCGATACTGATCAGGCAGGACTGCGTTATGATCTGTTGGATTCCTGTGACTATATACTGCGAGAATTCAAATGGCTGCAGGCAAATCATCCTGATATGCTTAGAGGAATCGATATTGACAAAGTCGCGGTAATCGGAAGACTGGTAATTTCTCAACCGTTCGGAAGATAAACGAATGGCTATCCTGCTGTTGAAACGATATTGGTTTTTTTCCAGGTAATAAGCGCCCAGGTTTTTTAATCCAAACAAAACAAAAAAGATCGCGATCAGCCATACAGAATCCGGGTTGGCAAGCCAGCCAGGCAGGTAGCCTGAAAGTATGTAGTCACCAGGCTGAATATAGAAGCGGATGATCCAAAGAAGGAAAGCCAGCGCAAGTATATCAAGCAGGCTGATAAAAATATTGCCGAGGGCCAGTAAGCAGAAACTCTTTTTCTCTTCTTTGTCAAAAATGTGCCAGGTATTTTCGAATATCTTTTTCACTTGTTTGTTGGCAGTTTGGCGGTGAGTAGCGGAAATAACAGGAAGATGAGAACGCCGTATTGCGTTTCAAATGTGGCTTCTATAAAGAGCCAGGCCATCAGGGTTAAAAGAACAGCATTTGCCAGTCGGTTCCGACGGGCAAGTACCAGTTTTACCAGGCTATAGCATACCAATACCAGCAAAAGCAGGCCAGTTATACCATTTTGCAAGGTGGTCTCCAGGTATTGATTGTGGGTGTTATAGGCGCGGTATCCCAGATCATTACGTCCTGGGTCGCCTGTGTACATGTTCGTGGCAGCATACTTATCATTTAGAGCGGACTGTGCATCCCCGGGGCTTACTCCCAGCCACCATGCTTTCTGTTGGGTGAGAATTTCAGGTACAAATCGCCATTGGAGCAACCGGAACTGGAAGCCGTTGAAATAATCAGCCTGGTTGAATTGGTCTTGCGTCACCAGGCTTAGTTCACCTTTAAATACATCTGCGAATCTTGATTGTACCGGGTTTTTTGTAAATGAAGCCACTGCAATCCCTGCAACTAGCATTACCGACAGCGTGACGACTCTAACTCGATGTACATTGAAAAAATTGAAGGAGTAATAAATAGCTCCCAGGAACCAAAATCCGATCGCAAATTTTGACGAAAGCAGGAAAAGAAAGATAGAGAAATAGATGAGGAAAAATAAATTAAGATTTCGGCCCCGTAAATGTGGTTTAAACAATAGTTTTTCCGCGAGGTAGAAGATTGCAATCAACACCAGTATTGAAAAATAAACCGCGTGTTGACCGATAGGCGCAACGAGCCCGTGATAGAAAAGAACCGATAGAATGCCATTCGTGCCTGGTGATTGCAGGTTATATATTAGGCAGTATAACGAGGCGGCAGCCAGGACCAGGCAATAGTGGAAGAATAATTTATCCGCAGATCGTATGTAAGAGCTTGTGGCGGAAATGGCCAGGGGTACCAGCAGCAGTCCCGACTTGACCCGTATATTCGACCAGCTTTGTTGGAGGTTGTCGGTAAAAAGAAATGCGACAAATTGAAGTAGCAGGAAGAGAATAATTGTAAAAAGGAATAATGTCCAGTGCCTGTCACGCGCAAAATATTTTAGACCAGCCGTATTCAGGAACAGACCTGCGAAAAGCATAATGCCGATAACGATGCTGCTCACTGCACGAAGGGAAAAGGCCGTGCTAACAAATAGCATCACGTATAACAAGTGAAATACCTTGCAAACTGTTATAGATGAGACTGAATTCATATACGGCCAGATAAGTAATATCTTCCGGGCTGGTTAACTTTTTCCCCTTGTATATATCTTTAATTTTTGATTGATGGAATGAATCAATGCGATAACAAAACTGATAGAGAGGGTAGACAACAATCCCAGCATAAGCCAAACGATCAAATTATTGCCCGTGGGCCTTTTGGGTGGATAGAAATCCTGTACAACCTGCACTGCGCTCATAAATTTCAACTCTTCTTTGTACCCAAGGTGTTTTTCGTTCATATCTATTAATTGTTGGCTTATGCCCTGTATATCAACGATAAGACCATTATTTGTGCTTTTTGTTTTTAATAAACCCGCAATCACAGCTCTCAAAGAATCCAGGGTTTGGATCTCGCAGGCTGTTTTGCTGATCATCGCCTCGGTACGGTTTCGTTTTGAAGTCAGCCTTTCTTTTGCCACCCCATGATTGTCAAAACCAAAAACGATCCCCTTCTGAAGTTCGCTGAGGATGGCAGGATCGGTTACACTTACATCGATCAGGAAGCCATTTGGGTTTTGTGCACTAAAAATTTTCTGGATTTCCTCGGCTTTTAAGCTTTTCACTTTTTTTAGGAGCTCGATCGGCACAATTAAAATGCCAGCCAGGGATTCATCGTTGCCGTTACGTAATAAGTTGTTCCAGTTACTTACGATCTGTATATTATTTTGATTGGTCGTGAACGACGATTGCAGTACCAGCCTGCTTTTATAAACAGCCGGTAGGGAGTTAAAGCGAATAAAGCCGATAAACAGCCCGGCAAGCGTGCCGGCGAGAAAAAGCCATTTATAATGTTTTAAAAACGAGAAGCTCCGATCGAGCAGGGAAAGCAGGTCGATCTCATCGCGATTGATATCCCGTTGTTTTGATAGGTTCATATTTTAACCTGGATCCGGATATAAAATGTACCGGTAACTTCGAGCCGTATCGAAATTTTGCCTCCAAAGGTTGCCAGCTGTCCCCGGCTATCCTGAATTAAACATGTTTTTTTTCATCTGGCTCCTTGCTAACTTCGGTTACGCATGGACATCACGACAACCAGGTACCAATTGCTTAGTAATTTTTTTTCACTGGGCACAGTACAGGCCATAAGCTCCCTGGTGCAATTGATCGTTATACCACATGTCATTAGCCGGATTGGGGTCGATGGTTATGGCGTAGTGGCAGTAGCACAAGTAGTCATGTTTTACCTGGCTGTGATAACAGACTATTCGTTCAACCAAACAGCCACGCGTGATATCTTCGTGAATAGGGCAAGCCGTGAAAAAGTATCCACGATATTTTCAAGGGTGTTTTATTCCCGCATTATACTTTGTGCGATTTCGTTTTTAGTTCTGCTCATATTAATTGGTATTGTTCCTTTTTTCCGGTCCAACCTGTTCCTGTATTTAATGGCATTTACTTTCGTCGTTGGACATGCGGCCCTGATCAATTGGTTTTTCCTGGGTATAGAGCGTATGCATATAATAGCCTGGGTCACTTTCATCGCCCGGTTGATCTTCGCGGTGTTGGTATTCATATTTATTCGGGGAACCGGGGATGGGTATCTTTTTCTTTTCTTCCTGGGGCTGGGCAACCTGGTAGCGGCGCTGGCCAGCCTGTTTATCGTTTTTAGTAAGTATTCGCTCACACTAAAATGGCCTGGGACAAGTGGGATAGTATCAGAGTTAAAAGAAGGCTGGCAGGTTACACTCAGCCATCTTTCCAATAGTACCTGCCACTATGCCAATATATTTATCTTAAGGATATTTACAGCCGACCTGATTGTAGGCTATTATGCCATTGCTGAGAGAATATTTTTTACTATTCGCCAGGTATTCGTTGTTTTTTCACAGGCAGTTTATCCCCGGTTATGCCAGGCATTGCAGGAGGGGAAATCCAGGGCTGTTTCATATTTGATTAAACCTTACTCTCGTTTTTTAATTCTTGTAATATTAGGGGCTGCCCTGTTATTTATTTGCAGCCCGTATGTCCTGTATTTTATTATGGGTAATGAATATCTAAATGCAGTAGTTTATTTGCGAGTTTTTTGTTTTATAGCCGTGATTGTCTGTCTGAATATTCCCGGTACGATTTTAATGCTCGCAGCCAACCAGAAAACTGAGTATTTAAAAGTATACCTGCTTGCAATCGTTTTGAATATCACCCTGAACCTGGTTTTGGCGGGTTACTACCATGCGTATGGGACCCTGATGGCGATCTTCATCACTGAGGCTTTTATCACCATCGTGGTAACTTATTTTGCGGGTCGCAGACAGGTAAAACCCCAGGAAACGCCGGGTCACCAGGGGAGCATAGGGTTTTGAAAGTATAAATTAATGTACGTTATGAATGTCAACCGGTACTTCCCATTTGCATTCATTTATTTTTTTATCAATTCGCTGGGATTGCCTTTTGGTCTTACCTATACCTCCCTGCTCGCTCCATTGTTTTATGCCTGGGTTATAATTGTAAGAAAAAAGGAAGTTTTACTTCCGTTTATCGCCATTCTCGTTCCTTTCATTGCCGTACATGTTTTGCTAAATGAGATTGTGTTGGATGCCTACCTGCTTTCGCTTTTAAACCTGGTATTGGTTTATGTTTTTTGCCAGGCTGCATATACATTCCTGCTCATGTGCAGAGATATTGAGAAAATATTCAGATGGATCCTGGTTATTAATTTTATATTATGTCTTCTTGCAGTACCCATATTTTTTACACCATACTACCCTGTTTTTTGGGATGAGCAGGTTCTGACCGAGGGAGTAGGACGGCTGAGACGGTTGCGACTATTTACCTATGAACCTTCTTATTACGCTTTTATTTTTACCCCGTTTTTTATTTTCTTCCTATTGCAGTATTTGTTCAGGCAGAATAGCATCAGGGGAGTGAATTTGTTGCCAATGCTGTTTTTGCCTTACCTGCTATCGTTTTCCATCGGCGTAATGGGGGCATTGGTTTTGGCATTATTGGTAACCTGGGTTATCTATTTCAGGCGACTAACCAGTAAAAGACGGATCGCCAAAGCCATCATTACAACCGGTGCTTCACTCACGGTGGTGCTGTTTAGTTTGTTGATGTTTTTCAGGAACAACCCAATTTTTACCCGGTTTCGAAATATACTTTCCGGGCGTGATAGTTCCGGGAGGGGACGCACCAGTGAAGCATTTATCCTCGCACAGAAATTGATCAACCAGGGGAGTGAGTTCTGGGGAATCGGACTCGGCCAGATTAAAATTGCTGGCGAAAATATTATCAAGGACTTTTATCTCTATAATATGGATATCGTTGTAACTATTCCCAACGCTGCTGCTGAGACGCTTGCGATCTTTGGCTGGGTAGGGTTATCCCTTCGGATACTGGTAGAGATATTTTTCTTTTTTTATACCCGGGTCTGGTCGAATTATTATCGGCTTTCGCTTTTCTTATTCGTATTCATTTACCAGTTTACCGGCAGCTTTATTACCAATGCAGCCGAGTATGTGGCCTGGATATTGGCTTTCACAAATGTGTTTCCACAGTTTGATGTTAAAAAAAAGTACGAGGATGCTATTGTCACTCCATCAAATGCGCCGCAGCCGGTGTAAGAACAATGTTATTTCGCCGGCAGGATTCCAGCATCAGTCTTTCATAATCGTCTATATTTTTTTCAATATTATAGAACTTGCGGATCCTTTCAATATTCATATTCCTTCTTAGATCCTGTACCGGGTTATTCCGGGGCGCGTTGATGATACTGGTTACCTCGTCTTCCGAAGCGAAATATTCTGCGCCATTTTCCAGCACGGCTTTGTTGAAGACGTTGTTGTGAGCCGCGATATTACAGCGGCAGGCCATGGCTTCGAGTAGGGAGGGGTTGGTGCCGCCAACGGAATGACCGTGAAAATACCGAGCGGAGTGATAACGAAGGTTGTTCAGGATATGTTGATCGTAGATAGATCCTACAAACTGGACGAACCGGTGCCGGAAATGATGGCTAAGGTATTGACCAAAGCGATTGCTGGTATTGCCAACGACCATCAATGGGAAGTCCAGTTTAGATTCGAGATAACCTTTCAGGATCATTTCTACATTATTTTCCGGTTCCATTCTCGCTACCAGCAGGTAATATTGTTGTGCAGTAAGTTGGTATGAATTAAGAATGGAGTGGTCAATTTTTGAAAATACTTCCGCGCCATAGGGTATATAAACAGGTTTTTTGTCGTAGCTGTCCCGGAAATGATCCTGCATTTGCGGGGAGTCTGCCACCAGCACATCGGCATTCCGGGCAGCAAGAGATTCTGCGAATCTTAAGAAGCGACGCGTGGGTTTATTATACTTACTGCGCTTCCATTCCATACCATCGACATTTACAATATTCACGGTTTGCTTTGGCCATCGCCAGTGCCAGATTGAATCGCTGGTATAGCCTAGATGGAGGAGCACATCAAAATCGCGTTTGCGGGAATCGTTGATGCAGTACAGATCATACAGGAACTGTCCAAATGTTCCCAGCCTGTATTCGGGATCCTTGCAATGAATGATATTGACTCCGTTCCATTCTCTTTCCTGGTATGGGTGGTGGCTCGAGCTATATACATACACTTCGTGACCGCGCTGTGAAAGTCCGTAAGACAAGTATTCAGCGAACTGTTCGAAGCCACCATAATGGTTGGGAATGCCGCGGGTGCCAAGTATGCCAATTCTCAGTTTCTGCATGCTGATAATGCATTTTGATATGCCAGCAGGGTTTTTTGTGCTGCATGTTGCCATGTGTATTGCGATAAGATTTTTTGTTGAAGTGATTGTGAACTTGCTTTGGTTGTGGCCCGTTGCACGGCATCGAATATGGACACCGGATCTTCCGGGTCGCAATAAAACGCATCGTTTCCAAAATATTCATGAGTAAACCCGCGGTCGGTGACGACAATATTGCAACCCATCGCCGCTGCCTCGAGTGATGAGAGGCCGCAGGTCTCATGCCAGCTGGGCAGCACATGTACTTTTGCTTTTTGATAATAGCTGATCAGTGTTTCAATCGGCACCCGACCGCAGAATATGATATTAGGCGACGCGATTTTTTTGCATTCGGCATAGTACTTTGTTTGATTCGGCGCGGGCAGACCGGTCAACAATACGGTGTAGTTGGTATTGTTCAATGCCTTGATCAGGTTGAGCTGGTTCTTTCGGCCTTCAATTCGCGCAGCACATAGTACCAGTTGCTTATCTTTTTCGATTCCGGGTGATGGTGAATACAGTGAGTTATCAACACCATTGGGCACGACCGTGTAATTTTTTTTGATGCCATAAAGGCGTTCGACCTCGATATATTCAGCTTCTGAATTGGGCAGCAGCCAGATTGCCTTTTGAAGAATTTCCCTGATACTCGACTGTTGTCCTTTCCAGAGATATGATTTTGTTTGCAGGCTATCCTTGTTCAATAGCCAGCGTCCAATCGTTTTGATATACTCGTTGGAGTTTTTAGGAAATAGGTTTAAAACAAAACCCGGCAGACCCTTTCGGTGCTTCTTATCGAATTCTGTATAGTCGACCAGGATAGTTGAAACTACGACAGGCTTTTTTGATTTGCGGATATGATAAAGTAAGTCTGCCGGTCGGGTGATATTAAAAACATGCAGCAGATCATATTTAGAATAATCAATATTTTCTGTGGCCAGGCGCAGGTCCACTTCTATGCCAAACTGGCGGAGAAAGCGGGCGGTTTGCAAAACCTGTTCCGTATCTCCGCCGGGGACCTTGTGGAGGGTTGATCTTGTGATAAATGCGATTTTCATGCTTCCGTTCAGCAACCAATCGTATAAAACTTGTATTTAGCTGCCTGGCAGTGAATGATCATGGGTCAGGGGTGATTGCTAACGATTTCTACCTGCTTAATTATTTCAGTTTAAAAGGAGCTGATAAGCCAAAAATCATTATTTTCGCACCCCTTTTGGGAACCCGGGAGGGCGCCCCGCTGATAAGCGGGGTACCTGGAAAGTTCGGGAAGTAGCGCAGGCCGGTAGCGCACCTGGTTTGGGACCAGGGGGTCGCAGGTTCGAATCCTGTCTTCCCGACGAAAGTGACTCATAGAAGTATGGGTCACTTTTTTTATGTCTTGTTGCTTAGGGAAGTAGCCCCGCCTAATCGGCGGGCACCTCGTTTGGGCCCAGGGGGTCGCAGGTTCTCCCGCCATCGGCGGGATGTCTTCCCGACGAAAGTGACTCATAGCAATATGGGTCACTTTTTTTATGTCTTGTTGTGTTTGAATGAATATGAATTTTGGGAAGTAGCCCCGCCTTACGGGCGCCGGGAAACGGGTATAAAGATCATCCAGGAGACGCATCGTTTTCGATGGTCCTATGCTGCCCACGTTGTAAGGGAATATCTGGAACAGTTTCCTAATCTTCAATTGGCATTGGATATCTCACATTGGTTTTGTGTGTCTGAGAGCTTCCTGGAAGACCAGCAGGATGCTGTCAATCTTGCCCTTCAGCACAGCGTTCATTTACATGCCCGTATAGGTCATACGCAGGGTCCCCAGGTTACCGATCCACGCATACCCGATAACGACAACGCTCTTCAACATCATTTGAAATATTGGGACAAATGGATAGAACATTTGCGAAGTAAGGGTATTGATGAATGCACAATCACTCCCGAGTTTGGGCCAAAGCCATACATGATCTATACTCCTCACGACAACAAACCAGTTACAGAGCTCTGGGAGATTAATTGCTGGATGAAGGATCTGCTTTATTTAAGGTACAGGCACTAATTAATCAAATCTTTGGATCACGGAGGACACGATATTTATTACGAAGGACACAGAGGTTGAAGTTCTTTAACGAACATTTTGCAAATTTTATACTCCGTGTGCCCGGTGTTTCCTCCTTACATTCCGTGTCCTTTTTTTGGTCACGGAGGACGCGAGTATATCACGGAGGACACGATGGTTTAAGTTCCATATTGTGCACTTTGCAAATTAACACTTTGTATTCTTCGTGTTTCCTCCTTGCATTCCGTGTGCTTTTTTTGGTCGTAGGAGTAAAGGAGGATATAACGCATACAGGGAGGTTTAAAAGAAATTGCTGCTGTGTAACTTTTGTCACCCATCAATAAGGTTGGATTGAGCAAATTGCATGAATAAATTAAAAACATGAAAAAAGATCAATATGCATCCATAATCGATGTAAGAACACCGGGGGAATTTACCATTAAACATGTCCCCGGGGCAATCAATTTTCCGTTAGATCAGCTGGCTCGGCGAATCGATGATTTAAGAGAGTTGCCAGAGCCAATCCTGGCGTACTGCCAAAGCGGCAACAGAAGCGGTATTGCAGTGTCTATACTGAAGCAACACGGATTTGTTAATGTGGTGAATGGTGGGGGAATCGAAGATGTATTAACAACGATAAAATTTAAAAGAGCATGAAAAATTTTCTTAAGAGGCTATTCCGGCCGAAGGCAGATTTAACCAGGCTGGTAAATGATGGGGCGTTAATAGTCGATGTAAGAACTAAAACTGAGTTCGGTTCAGGACATATACAAGGTTCAAAAAACATCCCATTGGATGCGATAAAAAAGGAAACTGCTGGATTAAAGGATCTAAACAAGCCAATTATTACTGTTTGTCGTAGCGGCGCCCGGAGTGGTATGGCAAAATCTATACTTTCCGCGGCAGGTATCGAAGTATATAACGGTGGTGCCTGGACTGTCCTCAATAAACAACTTCAAAGGAAATGAAAGGGATAACAAAAAACTGGAACACGGTCCGATGGTTTCGATTTGCACTCGGCCTGGCAATATTAATCCCAGGTATCATTCAAACCGATGTGGCAACAATTTTTATAGGTGCTTTATTTGGGGGGATGGCGGTTTTCAATTTCGGTTGCTGTGGACTAAATGGCTGCTCAATCAATGCGACACCTGATAAAAAATCAAAAAGTGAAAGCAATGAGAAATTGGATAACAAGTAAAAGACTTTATGGAATTGGAGCAATTGCAGGGGCTTTGGTGGGTTATATTTATTGGAAATATATAGGGTGTTTATCTGGTAGTTGTGGAATAACATCCAACCCTTATCGGAGCACTATTTATTTTGCTATCGCGGGTTCATTGGTTTTTGGTTTGTTTAAAAAAGGAAGCCAAAAAAGGGATGACAGTGCGCAAGTATAACGATCACAAATACCAGTTAATAAAAATTTGTAGTGAGTTTTAGGATCTTTATTGTAAGCTGTGGCTGATAATATCACAGCGATGTAACAGGAATTTTTTCTTAGTATGCACATCCTGCTTTTAATTTTATCGCTTACTGGTTGAGCGAACTCAGGGTTACCCTGTAAAAGTATAGTCACACCGGAGACCTCACTATGTACGATCTCAATTACAGCCGTTAAAATAATCCCGCGAGCTCCAAACTTTTCTTCTTCAATTTTCTCAATTCAACATCTTCGATCACCGGGTCGGGTGTAAGAATCAGGGAAGTATTGTTTTCTTTCCACCAGGTATTGCCGAAAAGCTCGCGGAATGATATAACGCCTACCAGGTATTTCCTTTCCTCCTGAGCATGCCATTCTTCCAGCCATTCAAACCGGTCACGGGGAACAAACTGGAGGTCGTCGAAACTGACATACACCCTGAGAAATACATCCTGGCTTAACTCCAGCGGCTTATGGTGATACAGTTTTTTGTATTCATATTTATATTGGTAACGTAAAGCGGAGATATCACTCAATACGGCTGAAGCGGTTGGGAAACTCCCTGCACCTTTACCATAAAAGAACTGCTTGTCCGCAAAACCACTTTCGATCACCACGCCATTGTATTCGTTTTTGACAAAAGAAAGATGATCATCCTGTTTTACAAACTGCGGCAATACAAATGCGGCCACTTTTCCGTCCTGTAGCTTTTGTGCCTGTGCAACCAGCTTTATCTGGTGATTCTTTTCACGCGCTACCCTGGCATCGCCGGCCTGGATGTTCTGGATACCGTTGAACAAAATATTGTCGGGCGATTCTATTATACCATAAGCATGGGTGAGTAAAAACGTCCATTTGTTTACCGCATCATAACCTTCCACATCGAGTTTGGGATTACTTTCGGCAAAACCCAGTTGCTGCGCAAGGATTAGAGCCTGTTTGAAGTCCAGCCCTTCTTCGAATATTTTCGTGAGGATAAAGTTGGTGGAACCGTTTACAATCGCTTTTATTGAATGGAGCAGATCGTTGTCATAATACTCTTCCAGGTTCCGGATCACGGGAATGGAAGCGCAGGCTGCCGACTCGTACAACAGTGAGTGTCCTGTTTCCTGTTGTAGTTCGAGTAATGCGGGCAGGTGTTCTGCAATCATTTTTTTGCTGGCGCTAACAACGTCTTTGCCGTTTTTCAAAGCTGTTGACACAATTTCAAACGCAGCGTCCGCATCGTCAATTACTTCTACTATGACATTGATCGTGG
>JAEYVW010000400.1 GCA_023429365.1 Bacteroidota bacterium | reverse complement strand
TACAACTCAACCATCGCTCCGAGTTGCTCCCGCCGGATGGCCGCAAGGTTTAACTCAGCCTGCAGTGCGTTTCCCTGTGCAGTGATCACTTCAAGATAGTTGGCCAGGTCACTTCTGAACAACAGCTGTGCATTAGAGACGGCCTGTCGAAGGGTGTCAACCTGGTTACCAGCGATCTGCTCCTGCTCTTCAAGTTTCTCAACCGAAACCAATGCATTTGCAACCTCACCCGTAGCATTTAAAACAGATTGCCTGAACCTGATCACAGCCTCTTCCCTTTCGAGTTTGGCAGTTTCGAATGCTGTTTTTAATTGGCGTCTTTTAAAAATTGGTTGCGCAATCGTTCCGGCCGCCAGTCCGAATAAAGAATTGGGAATATTGAACCAGTTACTGGCTTTGAATGATTCGATACCACCACCTGCAGTGATATTGAGTGCCGGGTACATATTTGCCTGCGCAATACCTACACGGGTATTGGCCACCTGCAACGCGAGTTCCTCCGAACGTACGTCGGGTCGGCGTGCTACCATGGAGACGGGCAATCCTGCAGACAGGTTTTCATTCATCTTCAATTCATCCAGGAGAACACTCCGGTTGACCCGCCCAGGTAATTGCCCTGTTAAAACCTGTAAAGCATTCTCCTGGATCGCTATATTTTGTTCAAACTGCGGAATGAGCAAAGCCGTCGACTGCTTTTGTGATTCGGCCTGTTGAACAGCCAGTGAATTGCCAATGCCCGCATCTTTTAATAACCGTGTCGCAATCAAAAATGAGTCGCTCAGCAACAAATTCTTTTTTGCGATCTCCAACTGTTTATCGAGCATCAGCAGGTTGAAGAATCCCTGTGCGATACTGGCTACCAGTTGTGTTTGCACTGCTTTCGCGCCTTCGTAGCTTCTGAGGTACTCCATTAAAACCACTTCCTTCTGCCCTCTTATCTTTCCCCATATATCGGCTTCCCAGGAAAGATTGAGGCTGGCGGAATAATTTTCAACATAGCTTTTCCCGAGAAAACTCTTCAGACTAATACCGTTGAGACTATTATCGGACGGCCGGCTGATATTGCCGCCAATACGAAGGTCGAGCTCAGGCAACTGTAGCGCTTTGGCCTGCTTCAATTGCTGGCCGGCTATATCAATTCTCTTCACGGCCATCAACAGGTCGTGATTGTATTGAATACCTTTTTCAATCAGGCCCTGCACTGTGGGGTCAGTAAAAAAACTTCTCCAGTCGAGGTCGGCAATGCTGCTGGTATCCGCATAGCTGACCGTACCAAATTGCTCGGGAAGTTCGAGTTCGGGCAGCTGGTAATTTTTCCCAACCCTGCATGCCGATAGCAAAATGACCAGCAGAAAAAAGGATGAACCCAGGAAATATTTATTGGTCTTGTTCATTGTTTATGTTTTTGACTTCAACTTTTTTATTCTGACAGTGACGGAGGTTCACTTGTCACAGGTTTGCGTGTAATCTTTTCCTGTAAATACTGGAAGATGACAAACAAAACCGGGATGATAAATACACCAAGGATAACCCCGGTAAGCATTCCACCCAGGGCACCGGTACCGATGGATCGGTTGCCAAGCGCCGAACCTCCATCCACCCAGGTTAGTGGTAACAAACCAACGATAAATGCAAATGACGTCATCAATATGGGACGGAGACGTAGCTGAGCCGCTTCCAGCGCGGAGTCCCGTAACGACATGCCCGCCCTTCGTCTTTGCACCGCATACTCCACGATCAGGATGGCATTCTTAGCGAGCAATCCAATCAACATGATCAACCCCACCTGTACATATATATTATTATCTATGCCCAGCATTTTTGTAAACAGGAACACACCGAATATCCCTGTGGGCACTGTAAGAATAACTGCAAGGGGAAGTATATAACTTTCGTACTGAGCCGCCAGCAGGAAGTACACAAAGATGACACTGAGCAGGAAGATCAATGTCGTTTGCTGACCTGCACCGATCTCTTCCCTCGTCATCCCCGAGAATTCATAACTGTATCCCCTGGGAAGATATTTTGCAGCTACCTCACGTACGGCGTTGATCGCGTCCCCTGAACTATAACCGGGCTTCGACATTCCATTTATTGTAACAGCATTAAAAAGGTTGTTACGTGTTACCGTTTCCGGACCATAAACTCTTTCCAGAGATACCAGCGCATTGGCCGGCACCATCTCACCCAGGTTATTTTTTACATACACTTTGTCAAGTGAAGAAGCATCGGCGCGATAAGGCACATCCGCCTGCACAATGACACGATAGAATTTCCCAAACCGGTTGAAATCTGATGCAAAACTGCTACCGTAGTACACCTGCAGTGTTTGTAACAGGTCGCTCACCGATACACCGAGCTGGTTGGCTTTCGCTTCGTCGATGTTAACCATATACTGTGGATTACCGGTGCTGAACGTAGTAAACGCGTATGCGATCTCCTTTCTTTGCATAAGCTCACCGATCATACCATATGCTGTGGCACCCAGTTTGTCGAGCTGACCGCCGGTACGATCCTGCAAGATGAATTCAAAGCCGCTGGTATTCCCAAAACCCTGCACCGTCGGAAACTGGAAAAGAAATATACTCGCTTCCTTGATCACGCTGAGTTTCTGGTTGATGATACCCATCACGCCTTCCACATTGTTGACAGCGCCCCGTTCACCCGGATGCTTCATTCGAATGAATCCAACACCGTAGTTGGAACTGTTTGCATTTGCCAGTATGTTCAAACCGGTAATCGTCGCACGACGCTCTACTGCTTCCACTTCAGCCAGAAGGCTGTCAACTTTATCCATCACATGCTGTGTCCGGTCGAGTGATGCACCCGGTGGAAGGTTGACTGAAAACACGATAAAACCCTGGTCTTCCGTTGGGATAAAACCGGTTGGCGCTTTCTTCATCATCCAGAAAGTAACTGCTGTTACTAATACCAAACCTGAAATCGCGATCCATTTATGCTTGAATAGAAATTTTATAGCGTTGGTGTATTTCTTTGTTGTGGCAGTAAAGCCAGCATTGAAGCCGCTAAAGAATCTTGCGCCAAACCCCTTTTTCCTGGTACCTTCTTCACTGTGATGAACATTACGAAGAAACAGGGCACAAAGCGCGGGACTTAAGGTCAACGCGTTTACTGCTGAGATTAGGATCGCTATAGCCAGCGTAAAGGCAAACTGTTTATAAAACACACCTGCCGGACCCTCCATAAATCCTACCGGAATAAACACGGCTGCCATCACCATGGTGATGGAAATGATGGCCCCGGATATCTCTTTCATGGACTGGATCGTTGCCTGTTTGGCAGGCAAACCCGTTCGTTCCATTTTGGTATGCACCGCTTCCACCACTACGATGGCATCATCCACTACAATCCCGATGGCAAGAACCAGGGCAAACAGGGTCAGCAGGTTGATGGTAAACCCAAATAACTGCATGAAAAAGAAAGTTCCGATAATTGCCACAGGAACTGCTATTGCCGGAATCAGGGTTGACCGAAGATCCTGCAGGAACACAAACACTACCAGGAACACAAGTGCGAAAGCGATCAATAGTGTTTCGATCACCTGGGCTATCGATTCATCGAGGAATTCCTTGGCACTGTACATACTGAAATACTCAATGCCTTTCGGAAAATTCAGCGAAGCCTTTTTTAAAACCTCATCCGCCTGTGTAAGAATATCATTTGCATTGGAACCCGCTGTCTGAAAGATCGCAATACCAATCCCGGGCTTACCCAGTATCTGCGTATTCGCGCTATAGGCAAAGGCCCCAAATTCCACCCGTGCCACATCTTTCAATCTTATCGTTGATCCATCCGGGGAAGAACGCAGAATGATATTTTCATAATCCGCATTATTTGACAACTTGCCTTTATACTTTAAAATATATTCAAAAGAAGCAGTACTACCCTGACCAAACCTTCCCGGTGCTGCCTCGAGGTTCTGGTCCCTGATCTTATTTAGTACGTCCTGCGTAGACAGGTTATGAGCGGTTAAACGATCAGGCTTCAACCAGACACGCATAGAATAATCCTTAGCACCAAATACCATAGCCTGGCCCACACCAGGTACACGTTGCAATTCCGGAAGGATATTGATCTTGGCATAATTCTGCAGAAATTTTTCATCATAAGTGCTGTCTTCACTATAGATCAGTGGCACCATGATCATACTGTTCTGTTGCTTTTGCGCAGAGATTCCGGCCTGTACTACTTCCTGGGGAATCAAACTTACTGCACGGGACACCCTGCTCTGCACATTGACCGCAGCCAGGTCGGGGTCGGTACCTACTTTAAAAAATACGTTTAAGGTCATTGTACCGTCGTTGCTGGAAGTGGAAGTCATATAAGTCATATTTTCCACCCCATTCACCGCCTCTTCAAGTGGTGTTGCGACGGCCCTTGCCACAACTTCAGCATTCGCGCCGGGATAGCTTGCAGTTACCTGTACCGTGGGCGGTGCTATATCGGGAAACAATGTAACCGGCAGTGTGTACAATGATAGTACACCCAGTAGTGTGATAATGATCGAAACAACGGTTGATAATACCGGCCGTTCAATAAATCTTTTTAACATCCTGATTATTTTAGTTTTTGGCCAACAGTGTCCTGCCAGCTAATCTTTTGCTG
>JAEYVW010000341.1 GCA_023429365.1 Bacteroidota bacterium | reverse complement strand
TCCTATTTCCTTATATTGTGTGTTCTCTTTCCAAATCCAGGTTGAGGCAAAACAAGTAGCATGAAAACACTTTCCACTCTAACGGACCCTGTGTATGTTTCCAAAGAAAAATTAAGCTGGTACGATGAGCTTTGGCTTCGTGTCATGAATGACAAACGGGACCTTCCATTTATTTACCTGTTGACGACGATCCATCTTACGGTTGTGCCCGTTGCGATCCTGCTGTTTACACCCCTGTTGCAGGGATGGGTATGGTGGGCGGTCGCAATTCCTTATTTCTATGTTTCGCAATTCTTTTTCAAAGGAAGATTTGGTCTGATGTTTCACTGCCTTTGTCATCGCAAATGTTTCAAAAAGCCCTGGCAATGGCTGCATGGATATATCACCTGGTTTGTATGCCCCCTGTTTGGACATGCGCCGGAAGGATATTTTAGCCATCATATGGGTATGCACCACGTGGAGAATAATATGGAAGAAGATACCAGCAGTACTATGGCGTACCAGCGTGATAGCGTAAAGGATTTCCTGGTTTATTTTTTCAAGTTTCTTTTTGTTGGCGTAAAAAACACTATCCTTTACCTGTATTACCGTAAGAGAAAAAAATTATACCAGCGATTAACGGCAGGTGAATATGTCTACCTGGCTTTTTGTATAGCCATGTGTTTTGTTAATCTGAAAGCCACATTGGTAGTCTTTGTCATTCCCCTGTTGTTTGCCCGGCTGGTGATGATGCTGGGTAACTGGACGCAGCATTCTTTTATTGACAGTACTAACCCTGATAATCTTTATACCAATTCGATCAATTGCATCAATACACGATACAATCATACCTGCTTCAATGATGGTTATCATATTATCCATCATTTGCGCCCGGGTATGCACTATACCGATATGCCCGCTGAATTATTGAAGAGAAAAGATGAATTCGCGGAGAATAAGGCCATAGTTTTTGACGGGATTCATTACCTGCATGTCTTTTTTTACCTGCTTACAAAAAGATATGATAAACTGGCCGATAACCTGGTCAACATCAACAATATGTTCTCAAGTCGGGAGCAGGCCATAGCCCTGATGAAAGAGAGGACGAAAAAAATATACTCATCACAAAGCAGTAACGGTTTCTAAAACGCTCGTAGCTCAAAGCTCAAAGCTCGCAGCTTCTTTAATTATTCTTCATCGGCACGATCATCTCAAAAGGTGGGATATCAACGGTGAACATCTGTTTACTGTTCAGGTTCTCCATCTGGTAGGTACCTTTCATTTTGCCCATTTCAGTGCGCAAATTGCAGCCACTGACGTATTGGTAGGTTTCGCCGGGCTGAATGGTGGGTTGTACGCCAACAACGCCCTCGCCTTCCACTTCCCGGGTGCTGCCGTTACTGTCGAAGATCTGCCAGTTGCGGCGATGGAGTTTAACCGGAAAAGTATTGTGATTTTCCAATGTAATGCGGTAAGCAAACATGAATTCTGCCTGTATTGGGTTGCTGTAGTCCGGCTGATAAAATGTTTCTACACTTACCTCCACGCCCTCAGATATAAGACTGCTCATACCAATCAGTTTCAGTAAAAATAACGAAAAAGCCCGACGAGTCGTTATTTGTGCCTGTTTTTAGTGCCAACGGCGTAAATTTGCGCCTTCAAATCAATCCCTAATAATCTCCAATATGAAGATAGCTGTAGCCAAAGGTGATGGTATCGGTCCCGAGATCATGGACGCCGTGCTGGACATATTTAAAGCCAATAAAACTCCCCTCGAATATGAATTTGTTGATATGGGCAAATGGGTTTTCGACAAAGGTTTTTCCAACGGGATGACACCCGAGGCGAAAGCCACCATCGAAAACCTGGGTATCCTGTTTAAAGGACCCATGGAAACTCCTAAGGGTAAAGGTGTAAAGAGTGTAAATGTAACCGCAAGAAAGACCTGGAACACCTACGCCAACAAAAGGGTATTCCAAACCCTGCATGGTGTAGATACTGTTTTCAGTAAAGCAGGCATACCCATCGATATCACAGTGGTAAGGGAAAATATTGAAGATACTTATGGCGGTATCGAGCATATGCTCACACATGACGTGGCCCTCAGCCGCCGCTTTATCACACGTCCAGGCAGCCTGCAGGTGATCCGGTATGCTTTTGAAATGGCGCGGCAAAAAAATGCACGTCGTATTACCTGCGGTCACAAGGCCAACATCATGAAGATCACGGATGGTCTTTTCCTGGAATGCTTCTACGAAGTGGCAAAGGACTATCCTGAGTTGAAAGCAGATGATGTTATCGTGGATGATCTCTGTATGAAACTGGTGATCCAGCCCGACAAATTTGATGTGGTGGTACTGACCAACCTGCAAGGCGATATCGTGTCGGATCTTTGCGCCGGGCTGGTAGGCGGACTTGGTTTCGCACCTTCGGCAAATATTGGCGACCATATCTGCATCTTCGAAGCAGTACATGGAACTGCACCGGATATTGCAGGTAAAAATATTGCCAACCCCACCGCCCTGTTGTTGAGCGGTATCGCGATGCTTCGGCACCTGGGTTATATGCAAAACGCCGCTGAAATTGAAAACGCGTTATTGTACACATTGGAATCAGGTGTACGCACCGGTGATTTTGGTGATAAGAGTAAAACGGCTCTCAACACACCACAGTTTGCAGAGCGGATCATCAGCAATTTTGGTAAAAAACCAGAACTCAACGCGAAAGAATTGTTACCTAACAGGCCTGCGGTACAAACTGTATTCAAACTTGAGAAAAACCCGATGCTTGTTTCTAAAGAAATGGAGCAGGAAATTATTGTAGGTGTCGACATGTTTATTGAAAGTGATGAACAACCCGAGGTCATTGCAAAAAAATGCCAGCGGCATGGCGGTGTAAAGTTTAATATTATCAACGTCAGTAACCGTGGCACACAGGTATGGCCTACGGGATCAGTATTCACCAACCTTGTTAACCAGTACAACGTTCGTTTTGAAAGTCTCGACGGTCAGCCATTAAACCAACAGGACATTATTGGGCTTTACGTCAGCCTTAGTGGTGATTTTAAGATATGCTCGCTGGAACTGCTGAATATGTGGGGAGATAAGAGAGCTTATAGTTTGTCGCAGGGGCAGTAGGGTTAGTTAGGAATTGGGGATTAGGGATTGGGAATTAGGGATTGGTCTTCATAGTTACTAGTGGTAGCGCGTATCAATTTTTTTTCACTTTTCTTTCTCTTATATTTTTTAGTTATCCTCGGTGCGTTTTATAGGTCACGGAGGACACGAAGTTTTGCACGATGGACACGGAGAAATTCAGTTAAACGTCCGTGTACTTCGTGTCTTCTCTGTGCTCTTCGTGACTTAACCCTGGCCACGGAGGACACAAAGATTTTCATGAAGGGCCCGGAGTGTTAAAGCCTGAAATATTTCACGGTACCCATCGTGATGAGAAGTACACCCATAAGCATAATGGCTATCGGCCAGAACAAGGAGCGGTCTTCTTCATACACATTTTTAAAGAATAGGAACACCCCGGTTCCGCAAAATAAAATGCCGACACCACATATTACCCAGGGGTTGTTGAAGATTTGTAAGAGCATTCTTTGAAGAAGCTATATACGTTTGGAAAGTTTATAACCGTTTTTCAAAAGCCATTGCAGCACCTTGTCCCGCTGATCGCCCTGCACAATGATCTCTCCATCCTTTGCCGAACCACCGGTGCCGCAGTATGATTTTAACTTTTTGCCCAACTCCGCAAGATCGACTTCCGTACCTACAAAACCCTCTACCAGCGTGACAACCTTACCTGCCCTGTGCTTGGAATCGAGCCTCACCCGCAATTTCTGATCCCCTGCTGGTAAAGTATTGAAATCATTTTGCTCTTCTTCGAATCTGAAACCGGGATCGGTACTATACACAATTCCCCGGGTATCTGGTTTATTTTTCTTTGACATACTATTCAAACTTATTTATCAACTTTCACTGCCTTTAAACTCAGGTCAAGGCTTCTTGCCTGGTGTATCAGAGCGCCGACACTTACGTAATCCACGCCGGTTTGGGCATATTCGTCGAGGTTGTCGAGATTGATGCCGCCACTGGCTTCTGTTTCAAATTCGCCGTTGATCAGCGCCAGAGCCTGCTCAATTTCTTCAGGCGTGAAATTATCGAGCATGATACGGAACACTTTTCCTTTTCCAACAGCTACTACTTCTTTTACATCATCCAGGTTTCTTGTCTCCACCTCTATTTTCAAACCAGGCTTTTTGTTCATCACATAGTCATGCGCTTTATTTATCGCCTTTTCAATACCGCCACAATAGTCAATATGATTGTCTTTAAGCATGATCATATCAAAAAGGCCAAAGCGATGATTGACGCCTCCGCCGATCTCCACAGCTTTCTTCTCCAGCAAACGAAAGTTTGGAGTAGTCTTACGCGTATCGAGCAAGCGGGTTTTCAATCCAGTGAGCCGGTCAGTGTACTTACGGGTAAGGGTGGTAATGCCGCACATCCTTTGCATGCAATTCAGCACCAGTCTTTCGCATTGCAGGATCGTATGCACCGAGGCTTCTACTTCAAAAGCCATCTCGCCGGCGATCATTTTATCACCGTCTTTCTTAAAAGCGGTAAAAACGGCTTCGTTATCGCGGTATTCAAAAATCTTGCGGGCGACTTCCATTCCTGAAAGAATACCGTTCTCTTTTATTTTTAATACTGCCTTTCCCCTGGCCGTTGATGGGATACAGGAAAGCGTGGAATGATCCCCGTCGCCAATATCTTCTTTGAGGGCTTCCTCAACCAGGTGCTGCAACTGTTCATCAAAGCTCATGTCACAAAAATACGGAAGCCTTCCTGTTTGCACGGGAAGGCTTCCTGCTTATTATTTTCCATCACAACTTACTCAATAGACTGGAACCTGATCTCTTTCAGCACTTCTTTATTGCCCTTTGTTTTCATAAACACATGCGCCCTGAAATTACCAGATTTAGTCTGCAGGGTGCCAATGCAATAATTACCACCGGGCGATTCGCCTTTGTGTTTGAGGTCAAAATCCCTCACGCCGTTGTTGGCAAAAAAGTCTTTCAGGATTACCTGTGCCTGCGCCTTGCTGTAGCTATCGCTTTTTACAGGCAATGATAATTCCACATTATCATCGAAGTATTTGGCCAGTCCGGATGCGTTACCGGTGCGTAAAGCACTGATCACACCGTCTATATTGCCCGACTGGGCAGCAGAAGACAGCGTTAACAAAAGACCCAGTAAAAATGAAGTAGTTAATACTTTCATGATTAATTGCTTTTTCATAGGGATTAAAAAACTAAAAATATGCCATAGCGTACGGATTACTCCGGAATACTAAAATAGTAAAAACCGGTTGTTAAATATATTTAGGGCATAAATAGCTTTAGGATATGTAATTTTACAACGCATTGTTACCTGATAATGAACGAATTTGTACCAAAATAAACGATCCTTTCACTAATGCCAAAAAAACGCGTAATTCTGATCATAATGGACGGGTGGGGACTCGGAAAAGTTGCATCCTCCGACGCTATACAACACGCTAACGTTCCGTTTACTAAATCACTATATTCAACCTATCCCAATACTAGCCTGGTAACCTGTGGGGAACTTGTGGGGCTTCCGAACGGCCAAATGGGGAATTCGGAGGTTGGACACCTCAACCTCGGCGCCGGACGCATCGTGTACCAGGAACTGCAAAGGATCAATGTTGCGATTCGCGATGGTTCTTTTGCACAAAATGAACAACTCCTCAAATCCATCCGGTTTGCCAAACAAAATAACAAACCTCTTCACCTGCTGGGGCTGGTAAGCGACGGCGGTGTGCACTCCCATATCCGCCACCTCGAAGCCCTACTCGATATCTGCCAGGCGGAAGGTCTTACAGAAGTATTTGTACACGCTTTTACCGACGGCCGTGATTGTGATCCGAAAAGCGGTTTGGGTTTTATAAAAGAACTGCAATCTCACCTCGACAAAACTGTTGGAAAGATCGCGACCATCAGCGGCCGTTATTATGCCATGGACCGCGACAAACGCTGGGAGCGGATAAAGCTGGCTTATGACGCGATGGTAAATGGTATGGGTGATTTTTCCTATGATGCCCTGGCAACGATCGAGGCTTCCTATGCCAACAATGTGACAGACGAGTTTATCAAACCGATCGTGATCACTTATAAAGACAACCGTCCCGTGGCCACTATCAGGGATGGTGATGTGGCGATCTGCTTCAACTTCCGCACTGATCGCTGCCGCGAGATCACTGAAGTGCTGACTCAAAAAGATATGGCTGAATTCGGGATGAAAAAGCTGGCACTTCACTATACCACCATGACCCAATACGATGCCGCATTCAACCAGGTTAATGTAGTTTTTGAAAATGACGACCTGCGCAATACAATCGGGGAAGTGATCGAGCAACATGGTTTAAAACAGATCCGAATTGCAGAGACTGAAAAGTACCCGCATGTCACCTTCTTTTTTAGTGGTGGCCGGGAAACACCTTTTGAAGGAGAGATAAGAATACTGATACCTTCACCCAAAGTAGCTACTTACGATCTCAAACCGGAAATGAGCGCTTATGAAATGACCGAAGCGCTGATCCCCGAGCTGATAAAACAAACCGCTGACTTCATCTGTCTTAATTACGCCAATGCTGATATGGTTGGACATACAGGCGTCTGGAATGCAGCGATAAAAGCGGCTGAGACGGTTGACCAATGCGTGGGCAAAGTGGTAACAACGGCGCTTGCTCATGGCTACACCATTTTCCTGACAGCAGATCATGGCAATTCAGATTACCTGATCAACGAAGACGGTTCACCCAATACGGCTCATACCCTTAATCCAGTACCTCTGTTCATTATCGATAATGAATGGCGTGGCACGGTGAAACCCGGCAAACTGGCTGATATCGCGCCTACCATTCTCACGATGATGGGCCTGCCTGTTCCGCCGGTGATGACAGGTGAGATTTTGATCGATAAAGCTTAAATTCAAGGAAAAATCATGCTCAAAAAGATTCTGATCTTCCTCCTGGTGGTACTGGTGGTGATCCAGTTTATCCATCCTGCCAGAAACAAAGCTGAGGGCCCGCAACCAAATTACATCGGTAACGCCTTTGCGGTGCCCGGCGATGTAAAACTTATACTTGAGAAAGCCTGCAACGACTGCCATTCGAATAATACCAGGTATCCCTGGTACAGTTATATCCAGCCGGTTGACTGGTGGCTTACCGACCATGTCAACGATGGAAAGTCGGAATTGAATTTTGATGAATACACTAACCGCTCACTCCGCTACCAGTATCATAAAATGGAAGAGGTGGAGGAACTGGTGGTGGATGGCTCAATGCCCCTCGACTCTTACACCTGGACACACAGGGATGCGAAACTCACTGCCGAAGAGAAAGATAAATTGATAAACTGGTCGAAATCCATTCGTAAAGACATGGAATCCAAATACCCCATCGACAGCCTGGTTCGGAAAAATTAGGCGTAGTTCCCCCTTCAAACCCCTGAAAATTTACCATCCTGTGCAGCTTTTGTATAGGAAAATTGTCTAAATTACAGACAACCAAACGGCAATTATGACCGAGGAAGCCATTTTAAAAGGTTGTTTAAACAATAATCCAGCTGCCCA
>JAEYVW010000319.1 GCA_023429365.1 Bacteroidota bacterium | reverse complement strand
GTACCAAGACCGGTATGAAGGGTGACTTCAGCAAAACGGATACCTTTTATTTCGAGACGCTTGATCAGCTCACGGCTGAAATGGAGACCCGCAGTCGGGGCGGCAACAGCGCCTTCATGTTTGGCGTAAACAGTCTGGTAGCGCTCTTTATCTTCCTCGTCGGGTTTACGTTTGATATATTTGGGCAGGGGTGTTTCACCGAGTGCTTCGAGTTGTGCGCGGAATCCTTCTTCCGAGCCTTCCCAGAGGAAGCGGATGGTCCGGCCGCGGCTGGTGGTATTATCGATCACTTCAGCTACCAGGTCTTCCTGGTCGCCGAAATAAAGTTTGTTGCCCACGCGGATCTTACGGGCAGGGTCTACGATCACATCCCAGAGACGGTTGGGACGATTCAGCTCTCTAAGCAAAAACACTTCGATCTTGGCGCCTGTTTTTTCCTTGCGTCCGTACATACGGGCAGGAAATACCTTTGTATTATTAACCGCAAAAACATCCTTGTCGTCAAAATAATCCAGGATATCACGGAAATGTTTGTTTTCAATCTGGCCGGTATGACGATGAACTACCATCATTCTGGCGTCTTCACGTTTTTTGGCGGGGTTTTGGGCAATCAGGTTTAAGGGCAGGTCGAAACGGAATTGTGAGAGCTTCATTGATGAATTTTGTGGTTTATAAAAGGCCCACGACAAACACCGGAATATAGAGGGGGTTGATCGACTCCGGGCATACAGGTTGCTGCAGGATCAGTCGGAGCGGCAATCCCCGGTCTTACGGCACCGGGATCTGTCATGCGACAGCTATAAAAGCTGGCAAAGGTAAAGATTTAACGGCAGATTTGACCGCATACGCGCAATATTTTTTCAAATGGGCAGTTTCATGAAAGCAGCGCTAAGAGTCCCGGTTTAACTGAGAATGTAGTATTTTACCAGCCACTGAACGAAGAAATTATGAGGAGGATATTCATACTCGGGCTGATTTTATTGCCATTCCTGTTAACCGCCCAGTCAAAAATAAAGCCCAGGAAATACCCAAGCCTGTTATGGGAGATCACGGGAAACGGGCTTCAAAAGCCATCCTATCTTTTCGGCACCATGCATGTTAGCAGCAAACTGGCATTTCACCTGGCCGACTCTTTCTTCCTGGGTATCCGCAATGCCGACGTGGTGGCGCTTGAAACAAACCCCGAATCCTGGCAGGAGGATATGAGTAACTATGAAATGGACTATGGCTACAGGAATTACGCCGGCTATGCAGGGTCAAATTATGTAGAACTTCCCAACGAATATCTCCGTCTCAATACACTTAGATTTTATAAGTACGATAAGAAAATTGCGAGGGCATTGTATAGCAACCCGTCTGCGATTAACAACTTATTATATCGCACCTATGGTAACGAATCCAGCGATTTCGAGGAAGACACATACCTCGATATGTATATCTACCAGTGTGGCAAAAAATGGGGGAAGAAAGTCGCGGGTGTCGAGAAGTACGCGGAAAGTATGAAGCTGATGATGGAAGCTTATAAAGATGCGGCTAAGGACAGGCAAATAAAAGAACGCAGTTACGATAGTGAAAACAGTTATTCATTCAACAAACTTCAGGAAGCTTATCGCAGCGGTAATCTCGACTGGCTCGACTCCATCAATAAGTACAACAGTTTTTCACCAGCTTTTGACGAAAAATTCCTCTATCGGCGTAATGAGATCCAGGCTTCATCCATCGATTCGATACTTCGTTCGGGGCAGTCACTTTTTGTAGGGGTAGGTGCGGCCCACCTGCCAGGCAATCGCGGCGTGATCGAGATTTTGCGGGACCAGGGATATAAATTGCGGCCCGTTAAAATGGGTGCCCGCGACAGCCAGCATAAAAACCAGGTGGAGAAAGTAAGGGTGCCGGTGAAGTTTTCTACCCAGTTAGCTGAAGACAGTCTTTTTAAAGTCAGTATACCGGGCAAGTTTTACAAATTCGGTGAAGACCCGAGTCTCGACCAACGACAGTATGCCGATATGGCCAACGGCAGCTACTATATGGTTTCCCGTATCCAGACCAATGGCTGGATGTGGGGACATAGTACTGATAAAGTGTACAGTACCATCGACAGCCTGCTTTATGAAAATATCCCGGGTAGAATTATCTCCAGGCAAAAGATCACAAGAAACGGTTATAAAGGAATCGATCTTACCAATAAAACCCGCCGTGGCGATGTACAACGCTACAACATTTTTGTGATGCCATTTGAAGTGGTGATCTTTAAGATGAGCGGCACGGGTGATTATGTATTAAAAGGAGAAGAGGCTTCAAAGTTTTTTGGCAGCATCCAATTGAAAGAGTATACCTCTGTGACCGACGCCACCAATAAATGGAAAACTTATTCACCTCCTTATGGCGGATTTGCAATTGATCTTCCGCATACTCCCCATGTCAGTAATGATGGATCATGGATATTTGATGCGGAGGATCCCGCGTCCAGGACAAATTTTCGCGTCATTCGTACCGATATCCATAACTATAATTTTGCGGAGGAAGATAGTTTTGATCTCGAACTGATGGCAGAAAGCTTTAAGTCATCGGAATTCGTCGACAAAGCGGAAAGTCACCGTGCCATAACTCACCAGGGTTACCCGGCCCTTGGCGGCAGGTATAAAGCAAAAAACGGTTCAGTATTTCTCACCCGCTTCATCATCCAGGGTCCCCATTATTACACGCTGGTGGCTTACGGACAAAAGGAAACACCATCGATGAGCAAATTCCTCGAGTCATTTGTAATTAAGCCTTACAATTATGGCCATGCTGTAACACGACGCGATACGAGTTTGTATTTTACGGTGAACAGCCCGGTTTTTCCCACTGAATCAAAAGGAAAGCTGGGCATCCCGCGTTTTAATGATGAAGAAGAGGATGAATCCAGCGAAGATACCCGCCTTGAGGATGGCGCTTTCAGAAGCACAGTGATCGCGAACGACTCTACAGGCGAAAAAATATATGTATCATTTTTCAGAATGTCCCGATACCAGCAGGTAAAGGACAGCGCGAAACTGGAAAAAGAAAGTCCTGTCTTTTTCAGTGATTCCACGGGTATAGTCCGCAAAAGAAAAAATTTCGAATTACCGGGCGGCATCAAAGTCTGGGAAACGATTCTCACCGACACCGGTAGTAGCCGCGCCGTCTGGTCAAAGACATATTATAAGAATGGGATTGGTTATGCCTTGATGACACAATCCGATACATTAAGTAAGCCCAGTGCCTTTGTAAAAACATTTTTTGAAAGTTTTCAACCCGTCGACTCACTAAAAGGGCTTGATCCATTTGCCAAAAAATCAAAACTTTTCTTTGATGACTTCACGAGTGATGATACAACCGTTCACAAACGGGCGGTGAAAGGGATCCATACTATCGCTCTTGATTCCGCAGACTTTCCGCAACTGAAAGCGATCATTAATTCCCTGGACTGGAAAGAGAAAAAATACCTCGAGGTTAAAAAAGACCTGGTGGGTAAACTTGATGATATAAAAACAAAAGCTTCGTCTGACTATTTACGGCAATTGTATTTTGCGGCAGGAGATACTGTAGAATTGCAGTATAAAGTTTTGGAAACATTGCTGGAGCAGCAAACCTCCTATGCATTCGGCCTGTTCAGAAGCATTATGGAAGATGATCCGCCGGTGCTGGAAACAGGTTCCGGGCGTTCGCGAGATCTGCTTGATCGTTATTACCGCGATATTGGCCTTAAAGCAGGTTGGCAGTCACCTGGTGACGATAGCTTTTTAGGAGTGCTTAGGGATTCACTTCAGTTAACCGCCGGTATTTTCCAGGGATTATTGCCTTTAATAAATATCGACGATTATAAATCCGATATGATGTCACTGCTGGCGGAACTTATTGATAGTAGCCTGGTACATAAAAGCGATTATGATTTTTACTTTAGCAAATTCCTGGTGGAAGCCAGGCAGGAGCTGAAAAAACAGGCCATTGCGGAGAAAAGAAAAGAGATCGAGCGGGCTGAAAAGGAAAAAATGAACAGGAAGGGACTTGATCTGGCAGCTGACGACCCTGACGGTCCGGTCAATGAAAAACTCGATTTGTACACAGTTTTACTCATGCCTTACTGGGATGAAAACCCTGCTGTTAAAGCATTCTTCAACCAGGTATTCAGCACTAACGACAAGCGCCTGAAGTATAATACTATGATGTTGATGATCCGGAACGGTAAGCCTTACATCGATAGTTTGCTGAACTATTTTGCTGCTATGGACGAGTACCGTTATGGTTTATATACTGATCTCGAAAAGCAAAATAAACACATTTTGTTTCCGGCTAAATTTAAAGGCCATATAGAAATGGCTAAGAGCAGGCTCCTGTATGAAAGTTGGTCTGAAAAGCCGGATTCGTTATTGTTCCTTGAGAAATTGCCTGCAGTCGTAAAGAATAAAAAAGGATATGTCTATTTCTTTAAATACAAATCGAAGAAAGACGATGCGTTTTGGAAACTGGCTACGGTAGGATTGGTACCTGATAGACCTGGTGTCTACAAATATAAAAGCGCTCCACGCAACACAAGCGATTATACTACTTACAGATCGCGGAATATCGATCCCATGGATTACACGGAGTTTTCAGATACAAGGATCAACGACGAAACCTCACTGGACGAGCAACTCCGTAAAGAGTTAAAACGCCTGCTTTATTCTCGACGCAAGAGTGCAAGGGAGTTTTATGATAAATCGGAGGGGAATCCTTATTCTGGTATTTCAATAAATTATGAGGACGATTAAACTGTAATTCCTTTTGGAATTGAAGCGATCAGCTTTTGTGTATAAGCTGTTTGCGGATGATAATAAATATCGTCGGCCATACCGCTTTCCTGAATCTTGCCCTGGTTCATCACCATGATGCGATCGCTTATATATCTCACCACCGAAAGATCATGTGAGATAAAGATGATGGTAAACCCAAACTCCTTTTTCAGATCATTCAATAAGTTTAGCACCTGGGCCTGAACGCTCACGTCAAGTGCAGAAACTGATTCGTCGCAGACGATAAAGTCGGGGTTAAGCGCCAATGAACGTGCGATCACGATACGCTGTCGCTGGCCGCCTGAAAATTCATGTGGGTAGCGGTTAAAATGTTCGGGTCTGAGATCCACTTTTTCAAGCAGATCGATCACTTTTTCTTTTCTTGATTTTTCCGTTGGGAGTATTCCATGAACCTTTAAGGGCTCTGCGATGGCCGATCCAATAGTGAGCCGGGGATTTAAGGAAGAGTAGGGGTCCTGGAAAATGATCTGCAGGTTTTTTCGCAGCGATTGCAGCTCATCTTTTTTCTTGGAAGTAAGATCTACGCCGTTGTAAACGATCTTCCCCCCGGTAGGTTCTACGAGTCGAAGCAAAGCTCTGCCCAACGTTGTTTTACCACAACCACTTTCCCCAACCAATCCCATCGTTTCGCCTTTAAATATCTCAAAGCTGACATCATCGACGGCTTTTGTATAAGTAAGGGGTTTGCCTAAAAAAGTTTTTTTGGCGGGAAACCAAACCGAAAGATTTTCGACGCGCAACAAAGGAGCGCCGGGTTGAATATTATTTGAATAGGTACCTATTGTAGTGACCTGTTCTTTTTCTCCAGCTTCTTCGTGCACTGCTGTCCCGTTTCCAGTTTCCTCATTCGACTCCGCCAATTTGAGAAACTCACTTACCACAGGTAATCGTTGTCCTTTTTCATGTAAAACGGGCCGGCAGGCAAGCAGGCCTTTTGTATAAGGATGGGAGGGACTTTTAAATATCTGGGTCACGGTTCCCTGTTCCACAATATCACCTTTATACATCACGATCGTACGGTCGGCAATTTCAGCCACCACACCGAGGTCATGCGTTATGAATATCACACCCATATTGGATTGCTGTTGCAGGTCACGTATTAGTTCCAGTATTGTCTTTTGGACGGTGACATCCAGGGCCGTAGTGGGCTCATCGCAGATTAGCAAGGAGGGTTCGCAACACATGGCCATCGCGATCATGACCCGTTGCTTTTGTCCACCGCTTAATTGATGCGGGTAACGGTTAAAGACCTGCGCGGGTTCAGGGAGCTTAACTTTTTCAAACCATTCAATGGTTTTTTCCCGGGCTGCTTCTTTTGAAAGTTTTTTATGCGTTCGCAAAGCCTCCATTACCTGGTGCCCGCAGGTCATCACGGGGTTGAGTGAGGTCATGGGTTCCTGGAATATCATTGCGATCTTATTTCCACGGATATTTTGCAGGGAATAACGATCTTTTTTTAATAGATTTTCCTGGCTTGTTCCATCTTCCGAAAACAAAATTTTTCCTGAAACATACCTGGCAGGAGGAGAGGGGATCAGTTGTAAAACAGAAAGCGACGTCACTGACTTTCCAGAACCCGATTCGCCAACCAGGGCGACAATTTCACCACGGTCTACGGAAAAGGAAATATCCTTCAGGGCCGTTGTTGTAATATCACCGGAGGTGAAAGCAACGGTAAGATCCTGTATACTTAATAAAGGGTACACTATTTTTCGACTACTTTAATGGATAATTTTTTGGGAGGTGTGGGATAGTAAGCCATGCAAACAGCGCATTCCTGTTTTTCAGAGCTGTCGATGCGAAAATAAAATTCGTCACCTTCCTTTATAGTATTCGGAAAGGTGCAGGGTGAACCAAGTGCAAAAACATTATGGTAAGATTTGCCGGTCGACTCATCCGTCCAGTTCGCAACGACCTGTGTTGTATCCAGATCACCTTCGAGTAAACGGAGGGTATAGTTCATACAAATCCCTTTGATCTCCAGTTTTGCTTTGTAAGTGCCGGTATCAGATTTTTTATCACTGCCACATTTGTCGGCGGATACGGCAAGGATAAATATTGCAGGCACAAAGAATAAAAATTTCATAAAATATTTTATTTACATTTAAAATTTCAGGTGTCTCACCGTCATTCCATCGTTGATCAGTTGTTTCAGTGAGTCAATTCCTATTTTGATATGATTGTCCACAAATTGTGCCGTAACACTCATATCACTTTCTTCTGTTTTTACACCTTCGGGTATCATCGGCTGATCACTTACCAGTAACAGTGCACCGGTTGGGATTTTGTTATAAAAACCAACTGTAAAAATAGTGGCGGTTTCCATATCGATGGCATAAGCCCTGATATCCTGCAGGTAGTTTTTGAATTCTTCATCGTGTTCCCAAACCCTGCGATTGGTTGTGTACACCGTACCGGTCCAGTAGTCAACCCCATAATCGCGAATGGTAGTCGACACCGCTTTTTGCAGGGCGAAGGCGGGAAGCGCCGGCACCTCAGCAGGAAAATAATCATTGGAAGTACCCTCACCGCGAATTGCCGCTATGGGTAAGATTAGGTCCCCGATCTTATTCCGCTTTTTCAAACCGCCGCATTTTCCAAGAAATAAAGCGGCTTTGGGTTCAATAGCGCTTAGCAGGTCCATAATCGTAGCCGCGGTCGGGCTTCCCATTCCGAAATTAATGATCGTAATATTGTCTGCAGTGGCGCATTGCATCGGTCGTGTTTCACCCACGACCTGTACATTATTCCATTCCGCGAATTTGTAAACGTAGTTGCTGAAATTTGTTAAAAGTATATACTGTCCAAAATTCTTCAATTTTTCCCCGGTATAACGTGGAAGCCAGTTTTCAACTATTTCCTCTTTTGATTTCATATCGCCGTTTTAGATATGAAGCGAATTTAATCATTTACTTTTGAAGCATGCTGCTGATACAATTCCCCGAACCGGCATTCCAGGTAAAAAAAACGGGGACGCAGGAACTGATTTTTGATCCCCTCCGAAAAAGATGGCTGAAGCTATCACCGGAAGAGTGGGTGCGACAAAATTTTGTCCAGTACCTGGTAAAGGTGAAAAATTATCCCGCCACCCTGATTGCGATGGAAAAGATCATCCGACTGGGTGAGTTAAAAAAACGGTTCGATATACTTGTCTATGACAAGCGGCATCAACCCTGGATGATGATAGAATGTAAAGCGCCTTCGGTCAGACTTGACGAGCCCGTCTTATTGCAGTTGCTGCGTTATCATATCAGTGTTCCTGCCGGATTTCTTGTTATCACTAATGGCAACACCAGTTATGCCTGGAAAAAAGAAGGACACGATCTTTTACTGATACCCGAATTGCCAGATTGGAAATTACAAGCGATAGATTAACCAGGCTTAATGAAATATTATGCTAACCAAATAGGTCACTGCTAAGATAGCGGTCACCACGATCGCATACGATGAACACGATCAGCCCGGATTTCAATTCTCCTGCAAGGCGTATGGCGGCCGATGCAGCGCCGCCACTGCTCATGCCTGCGAATATGCCTTCTTCCTTTGCTAGTTTTCGCGCCATCTCTGTGGCTTCCTGTTGAGATACATCTATGATCCGGTCTACACGTTTCGGTTCAAATATTTTCGGCAGGTATTCCGCAGGCCAGCGACGTATGCCGGGGATAGATGATTCCTCCGTCGGCTGGCAGCCCACGATTTGAATCGATGGATTTTGTTCTTTCAGGTAACGCGAACAACCCATGATCGTGCCGGTCGTTCCCATCGAGCTAACAAAATGTGTGATCTTATGCCCGGTATCTTTCCATATCTCCGGCCCGGTTGTTTTATAGTGCGCCTTGTAATTGTCGGGGTTTGCAAACTGGTTCAGAATAAAATATTCACCGGTTTTTGATTTTTCTTCTGCATAGTCGCGGCATATTTCGATACTGTCGAGTAAAGTCACTCTGGCGCCATAGGCTTCCATGGTCAATGTTCGTTCGCGGGTGGAACTGGAGGGCATGACCAATTCGATTTCCAGGTCAAATAACCTTGCGATCATGGCCAGCGCAATACCGGTATTGCCGCTGGTGGCTTCAATTAGTTTACTACCTGGCCTGATTTCTCCCCGTTCCAGCGCAGATCTGATCATGTTCAGTGCCGGCCGGTCCTTCACGCTGCCCCCGGGATTATCTCCCTCAAGTTTTGCAAATATCTGAACGCCTGGATTCGGATTAAGTTTTCTGAGTTCGACCATCGGAGTATTGCCAACCAGGTCAAGTATGCTCGCCATATTAAATTTTTGTTTTTTGATCCACGACTTCGATCTCAGACTTATGATAAACCGTAGTATAGGGAGGAACGCTTTTAGTTAACCAGACATTACCACCGATGATACTATGATGACCAATAACGGTGTCGCCTCCTAATATGGTAGCACCGGAATAGATAACCACATGATCCTCCACGGTAGGATGCCGTTTTACATGCGAGAGACTTTTGTCAACGCTTAGCGCTCCTAATGTAACGCCCTGGTATATTTTGACATGATTTCCTATTAACGTTGTTTCACCGATAACAAGTCCGGTTCCGTGGTCGATGCAGAAATATTCGCCGATCTCGGCGGAGGGGTGTATGTCGATACCCGTTTTGGAATGGGCATATTCGGTAAGGATGCGTGGCAACAGGGGAATATCGAGATCAGCCAGCGCATGCGCAATGCGATAAAAGGATATGGCATAAAAACCGGGATATGCCCTGATGATCTCAAATTTACTCTGTGAAGCTGGATCGCCTTCGAAAATGGCATCGATATCCGTATTCAAAACCCGGTACATTTCAGGTATAGCCACGAAAAATTTTCTCGCTTTATCAGCATTATCGCATTGTAGGCATGCTTTGGTGGCATTGAATATCCTTACCAGCTCTTTTTCCAGGAACATAAATTCCCGTTCAATCTCTTCGGCGGAAGTGGGACCATTTTCTGATTTTTCCGGGTATAAAAGATGGATCAGCCGAAGTGTCCAGGAGGCAATGACTTCATTGGGGGGAACCGCTTCGACGCCTTGTTTTTTTTCAAAGATGTGCTGGTAGAATTTTTTATTCATACACCGGTTAATGATTAGTCGACAAAACTACCATAATTATAAACATCCCATTTCCGGTCAGCCCTGGTATTTGATAAGGAAATGATAAATCGTGAAGAGTGGAATTTTCGATGGAAAATGTGTCGACCTCCGTTAGATAACTGTGTAATTCACTAATGGTTATTGATAGCTGGTAAACATTTTTTCTTTGCCAAAATAACCTGACCAAGCAGGCCGATTTCTACCGGGATAAAAATGAGTGTTATTCTTATAATGCTTAAATGTGGTGCACACCCGTTCTCACAATGGAATAAAGAGTAGTGAAAACATTATTGAATATCAATAAATATTTATTATTTTAGTTAAAAATTTATTATTGCAAACGCCGCCCTGATCCCTTGGGAAACCATTTCAGCAAAAGGCAGACGGGGTTTATACCGCTATCTTTGAATTGCAGGTGATCTGCAAAAGCGTATTACGTCCGTACAACACAATTGAATTTTTTAGTCTGTTTTCGAAACAAAATGATCGTTGTACAATTAAACCAAATAGAATGAACACCACACTAACCCACTTCGCTATCTACACGGACGACATGGAACGGGCCAAAAAGTTTTACGACAATATCTTCGAATGGGGATTCAATTCGTATGGCCCGCAGGACTTTCTACAGATCAAAACAGGTAAGTCCGACGACAGTGAACTTATCGGCGCGCTGCAATCCCGAAGCTATTCACCAGTGCAGGAAAAAGTGATCGGCCTTGAATGTTCATTCAATGTTCAAAATATAGATGATCTTATTGAAAGAGTGAAACAAAATGGTGGCACGGTCGTGATGCCCAAAACCGCGATCCCTTATGTTGGCTGGATCGTCAAATTTCTTGACACAGAAGGAAACTTAATTTGTGGTATTCAATACGACAACCAGCCAAATGAAAGATAAAAGACCATTACCTCCGGAATTTCAAATTTTACTTGACCTAAAAGATTCGGAGCTCAAAGAATTGTTTTATGATCTTCGGCAATACATATTGGAGCTTTGTCCTGATAGTAATGAATTGCTATACCACACACATGCCCTCACTTCGGTGTTTTCGGCATCGGACAGGCTCGCTGATGCGTTTTGTATGATCCCCATCTATACCGGTCATCTTAACCTGGGTTTTAATAAAGGGACATTATTGAAAGATCCACACAAACTGCTAACCGGTACTGGCAACCTGATCAGGCATATCAATGTGAAAAAGCCGGCAGACTATAAGAATCCAAAACTAAAAGCATTAATAAAAGAAGCGATGGATTTTGCCATCAGTGATATGGACAAACCGACAAAAGCAATTGGCAAAACAATATCAAAAATTGGCAAGAAATGAAAATCAAGCGGGATAAAATAATATCATGCAATAACTAAAATAAGTACCCATGAAAATCAGATCAGTCGCCGAACTATACCCGATCCTTCCCGAAGAAGAAAGGATAATAGTCGACGTTCTCCGGCAGATCATATTAGAAATACTTCCGTCGAATTGCAGGGAGAAAATATCTTATAATGTTCCATTTTTTTATGGCAACAAAGGTATCTGTATCGTCTGGCCGGCCACAGTTCCAAGAGGTGGTATCAAATCCGGTGTACTGATGGGTTTTTGGTATGGCAATAAACTAAAGGATGAAGATAGATTTCTTACACATGGCACAAATAAGCAGATATTTTACAGGATCTACCAGCGTGCAGAGGAAATTGATGACAAGCCGATAAAAAAATTATTGAGAGAAGCTATTAAGCTAGACTCCAGCTTTGGAAAATAATGTTTGTCGCTGTCTAATTTAATTGTCGTTTGTACAACTGCACGGTATTTTCCAGCCCCAGGTAAATAGCATCACAGATCAACGCGTGTCCAATACTCACTTCATCAAGCCAGGGAATATTTTCTTTAAAGAATTTTAGATTGTTCAGGTCAAGGTCATGCCCGGCGTTGAGTCCCAAACCCAGGTCACGGGCGGCGCTGGCAGCTTCTTTATAAGCCGCGATTGCTGAGTCCCGGTTACCTGCCGCAAACTGTTTTGCATAACCCTCCGTATATAGCTCGATTCGGTCAGTACCTGTCTTGGCGGCGCCTTCCACCATTTTTACATCGGGATCAACAAAGATGGAAACCCTGATACCGGCGTTTTTAAATACACTGATCACCTCTTTTAAATAATCTTTGTTGTGGATCGTATCCCAACCATGATCGGAGGTGAGCTGTCCCAGGACATCAGGCACGAGTGTTACCTGGTCGGGTTTTGTTTCAAGTACCAGGTCCACAAATTTCTGCTCTTTACAATTGCCTTCGATATTAAATTCAGTTGTAATGATCTTTTTTATTTCCCTTACATCGCTGTACCGGATATGTCGCTCATCGGGACGGGGATGCACCGTGATGCCATCTGCTCCAAATGCCTGGATATCGATTGCCGACTTTACTACATCCGGATTATTACCGCCTCTTGAATTGCGCAGGGTTGCAATTTTGTTGATATTGACTGAGAGTTTGGTCATGGGGCAAAGATACGAGTGAGTTCGGTAGT